>NZ_JBVIMH010000007.1:0-120767 GCF_055579945.1 Kitasatospora sp. NPDC032150
CACCTGCTAACGATCACGCCCCCGACCGGCACGAGCACCCCAGCCCCGCCCCACGCCAGCCCCGTGACCTGCAACTTCAGGATGAAAACTTCTCACTGAGCTACACCCATGAGTGACCAGCGCCGCGACTGCCTAGGACGGCGACGCTGGTCGGGGTTGTGACCGGCCTCGGTCGGGTCGAGGTCCCATGCACGGTCACGCTGTCTGGTTGGCAGGATTCGAACCCGCGGCATCCCGGCCCCAAACCGGGCACTCTGGCCACCTGAGCTACAACCAGGCGCGGGGGCCAGGAATCGAACCTGGTCAGCCGGAGTTTTCGGGCCGATGGCTAATTCGGCCGTACTAGTCCAGGATGCTCCGTACATCACACCCCTTGTCGCTATCGTTGCGCGGCCAGCGCCATTTTCGCGACCAGTTCGCCTGACCGGATTTGAACCGGCAGCCTTCGCTTTATCAGAGCGACGCTCCAACCAACTGAGCTACAGGCAAAGCTCCCCAACCTGGATTCGAACCAGGAACCCGCGGATTAACAATCCGATGCTCTGCCGTTGAGCTATCAGGGATGGTGGACCGCTCAGGTGCGGTCCTGGCCGTACGTCTTGGCTCGGTGGCAGCGCCGGCAGAGGACCCACAGGTTCTCAAGCTCCCAGGAGCCTCCTCGGCTTACGGGGACCAGGTGGTCAACCTCTAGCTCCGTCCGCGTTCCGCAGCGTTGGCACTGGAAACGGTCCCGAGCAAGGACCTTGGCCCGCCTGGAGGACCAGTCGCTCGGGCGGCTCGCATTGCGGGCCGATGTTCGCTCCCAGCTCCGGCGGATCTGGTGCTCAGCACATCGACCGTCCTGAACGGTCCGGGAGGTGCAGCCAGCCCGCAGGCAAATGCTTGCAGCTCTGGGCATGGTCCCCCTTCTACTGGTGGCGTGCGGGGCCCCGGCTGGATGCTGATCTGGCAGCCGGGGCCGTTCTCCCGGGCTTTCACCCGGAGACACAAGGTCTCAACAGGGAGTCAACAGGGAGAAAGATCAAGTTCGAGCCACTTAGTTGAAGATGAAAACTTGTACTTGAATCTATTGATTGACTAGAGGCTAGCGCTCGCTTTCACTCACTCTCTCACTAATGATGTATGTGTCTGCGAGGGGCGGTTTCGACTCTCATGGCAAGAAGTGAGATGCGGGTCACACATGCAAGTTGTCCGACTCCTTTAACTTGCTGTGAGGGGTCTAAGCCTGTAGGATCCCAGAGTGACAAGCCCCATATCGCATGGTTTGCCCCCAGTCAAGGGATTATAGTTATGTCAAAGCTTCCCAGTGACGCCGAGCTGTCCAAGCTCTACGTTCTCGGCTGGACCGATGTGGCGGTGGCCGAGAAGTATGAGGTCACGCCACAGGCCGTCAGCTGGCGTTGGAGTCGGATGGGCATCCAGCGCCGGCCGATCATCGCCCAGGTCTCGGAGCTCATTTCGTCGGCATGGGATGTCAAGTCGCATAGCGGAGCAGGGAGCCATCACGCGGCAAGCCCGATGCAGTCCCTCCGAGTCTACTTGCGACTTCGACTTGGGGATGGGGATCTCAGCGAAAGGCAGAAGGCTATGGCCCAAGCCTTCGAGCGGCGCCTTCACCGAAAGAACGAGGTTCTCGCCTACGACCGTGACGAAGGCTTCAGCTTCCTTCCACGAGTGAGTCAAGACGAGGACTTCATCATCCGTTGGCCAGTCAACAAGCCTCGCCCCGAAGGGGAAAGTGCCTTGTTCTGGCGCCTCCCTGGCGGCCTCTCGGGAGAGTCTGCCCGGAGTAAGTGAGCGTGTCGGCCCCGGGGGCGCCGGCGGGCGACAGGCTAAGTACTTTGCACGTCGTAGCAGGTTCTCACGTCAGGGGGTGGGGCCTGTTTTGTTATGTCCATGGAGACTATTTGCAATGTCCATGGAAATTTCATCGCCATCTAACGAACAGTCAGTATAGGACGCCGCGCCAGGTATGACAGTTGCCGACAGGATTGTGATCATGGTCACACTTGTTGTGAGGGGAATGTCAGTGCTCTGTGCGATAAGTTGATCACTGCCACAAACCCACCGTGAACGTGTGGCCAATGTAAGGAGGCGGTACGTGACCCCTGCTCTTCGCCCACCTCACGTGGTAGATCTGCCGCGACGAGAGCGCGTGGCGGCGGAGATTGAGGCGAGCGAAACGGTCTCTACACGGGTAGTTCGCTCTGAGTCGCTTCTGATAATTCACCACATTGCACGCCCTGTTGGGGAGTACTGGGACATTTGCTACGGCTCTGACCTCACAGAGGCGGAGATCCTGGAGTTCGAAGACCTCGAAGCCGAGGTTCTGGAGCGCATCGGTAGGCGCCTCCAGGAGATCCAGGTAGATCATCAGGAGATTGACCGGCCGCACCCGTTCTTCCCAACTAGCCAGCACCATACGTTTGTCCGACTTTGCCCCAAGGTGGTGGTCGCTTGATCAACATAGAGTCCATGCCACGTAGCGTCAGCCAAACTGAGCAGTACGAGAAGTGCGGCTGGCGCTTCTGGCTTCAGCGCGTCAAACGAGTGGCCCCGCTGCCGGCGGCCTGGAGCCACCACGGCACGGCCTTCCATGGCGCCGCCGAGGCGGTGGAACGGTCCGGCCGCACCATGGCCACCGAGGAGGCCGTGCAGCTCTTCAGTGACCAGTACAGCGCTCTCGTGAACAAGGCCCTGGACCAGGAGCCAGACACCGACCGATGGTTGTCTGCCTCCGGATCGGGAGGAGACGACATCGAGCGCCGGTATGTGCTAGGCCAGGAGCAGACGGCCCGGTACGTTGAGTGGGCCCAGGAGTACAAGCCGGTCATCTGGAAGACCGCCGAGGACGGGGCGGGCCTGGAACTGTACTTCAGAGTGGAGCTGGGCGGGGTCCAGGTGCGCGGCTACATAGACCAGCTCCTCGCTGAGCCGGACGGCTCGGTGAGGGTCCGGGACCTGAAGACCGGCACCACGAAGTCGAAGTTCCAGTTGGAGACCTACAAGGTTGCCGTCGAGCTGGCGCACGGCGTGACCGTAAACAAGGGTGACTGGTACCTGGCGAAGAACGGCGGCCTGTCCAAGCCGCTCGACCTCACCAAGGTCACCGCGGAGCAGGTGGGCGAGCGGTATGCGGCGATGGACGCCGGGGTCAAGGCCGGCAACTTCCCGGCCAGCCCTGGATTCCAGTGCCGGTTCTGCGACATGAAGCACGCGTGCTCTTTTTCATCCTCAAAAACTTGATGTGAGGGGATAGGGTGCGTAGAGTCGAAGTAGGAAGCCCTCTCGGGAGAGGGCTTGTTTTTCCCCGTAAAACTTGCTGTGAGGGGGCTCGTCTGGGCCCCCTCCTCACCAAGGGAGGCTGATGTACTCACTTCCACAGTCGGTAACGGTGAAGGGTGCGGCTGGCGAACCGCTTCCGAACCCCTTTCGGGGCCTGACTCGCCATGAGGTCGAGTTTCGTCGTGGGGAGTTCAGTCTGACGGTGGCTGGCCCAGGAACCGGCAAGAGCCTCTTCGCGGCGAACCTGGCGATGTACGGCAACCTGCCGTGCTTGTACTTCTCGGCCGACTCGAATGCGGCGACCCAGCTGTCCAGGGCTACCGCCATCATCACGGGCGACGACGTGAAGATGATCAAGCGCAAGCTGGTGGATGATGACTTCGAGGAGTACATGCCGGCCCTCGGGAAGCGGTGGTGGGTCCGGTTCAACTACTCTGCTCGGCCGGCCCTCTACGACCTCGAACTCGACCTGGCGTGCTACTTCGAGATCTTCGGTTGCTTCCCGCACCTGATCGTGGTGGACAACATCACCAACGTGGATGCCGGCGCCGTAGGTGATGCCGAGTCCTTCACGTTCAGTCTCGAAGGTCTCTGCGAGTACCTAAGCGAGATGGCCCGGGAGACTCGGGCTCACGTCCTTGGCCTGCACCACGTCACTGGCGAGTACAGCGACGGCCTCAAGCCCATCCCACTGTCCGGCGTAAAGGGCAAGATCGGGCGCGTCCCCTCGCTGATCCTGACCATCTTCAAAGAGATCGACGGAATGGACGGGCGAGTCCTGCACGTCTCGCCCGTGAAGAACCGCGAGGGCTTCGAGGACTCGTCAGGTGAGACCTATTCGTCATACGACTTCAACCGAGTCAACATGCGCCTGACGGACGTGCTCGCCGAGTTCTGACCTGCCCTCCTTTTGCCGAAATAAATATTTGTTGTGAGGGGATGTCTCACGTATGATCGAAAGCGGAGGGAGCGAGGGATGAAGTTCTTCGGCAACGGCTACATCATCGAGAAGGAAATCGTTGACGTTCTGCTCCACAAGAATGCTGCGATCTCTGAGAGCGAGGTCGAAGCGAGTGGCGGGGGGCTGATTGCGGTCGTTCTGCATGTAAAGAGCAAGCAGCGTCTGAATCTCCTCCGGCTGGCCAAAGACCTTGTTCGATTCTCGGGCACTGGGATTCGGGTCGTTGCTGTCTCGCTGCCGGCGGCGGCCGACGGTGAGCGTATCTGGCGAGTAGTCTCACTGGACTACCTCCGGGAGCTGGCCCAGGGTCTCTACGACATCAAGATGCAGATTCGCCTTGAGCGGGCCCTGAGGGGTTGTGGCTGAGCCGAGGGCCGGCTACCGAAAGTGCTCCAAGTGTGGGAAGAACCGGGCAGAGAAGTTCTACAGCCCGCGCGGGCGTGTCTGCTCCAACTGCCGCACAGCGAGCCGTAGATCGGCCTCGCGGAACGCGCGCCTACAGGCGACGTACGGCCTAACGAACGAGGACTATCAGGCCCTCTTCGAGGCCCAGGGCGGGAAGTGCGCCATCTGCCGGGAGAGCCGGCGAACCAACCTGGCAGTCGATCACTGCCACAAGACGGAGGCCATCCGCGGCCTTCTCTGCCAACGCTGCAACGGCCAGCTCCTAGCGCGAGGTGCTCGGGATCGTCCCGAAGTGCTTCGTCGAGCCGCCGATTACCTGGAGGACTATCCGGCCTGGAAGGTCCTCGGACCAAGGTACACATTCGACAAGGACTGACGAATGTCTGACTCCACCAAGCTGGACACGCGTGAATGGCGCGGAAGCCACAAGAGCTATGTGGACTCCTACCGCAAGTACAACTTTCCCCGTGACCACCCGGAGGGTCGGAAATGACCAGCAGGCCGAAACCTCCGATAAGTGAAGTGCTCAAGCACTTCTACGGGCTGGAGATCCAGGAACGGAGCGAATGGCAGAAGGTTCTCTGTCCGCTCCACCCTGAAAGCAACCCAAGCGCATCCGTCAACACGGAAAAGCAGCGCTGGTCATGTTTCGTCTGTGACGTGACAGAGGACAGCTACGACGTAATTCAGAGGGAGAAGGGCTGTGGCTTCCGAGAAGCCCAAGAATTTGCACATGAGCGGTTCGGTGGAAGCTGCGAAGGCGTACTTCCACCAGTACAGCGGGAGCCCCGCCGAGGCGTACATGAACGCCCGCGGTTTGGGGTCAGCAGCAGCGAAGTTCGGGGTGGGCTACGTAGGTTCGGCTCTCACTGGTCATGAGCGGTACGCCGGGATGCTCGCCATCCCGTACACACGGCCGGCCGGTGGCGAACACGGGGTTGCGACCGTGCGGTTCCGATGCATCGCCGACGAGTGTGTCAAGGACGAGGCTGGCACCTACCTGGCCCCGACTCAGAAGGAGCGCCACGAAGGACACGGCAAGTACCGGTCCCTTCCCGGCGACCATCCCCGGCTCTACAACACCCCAGCTCTGATTAAGCCAAGCCCGTACATCGCACTCAGCGAGGGCGAGTTCGACACCCAGGCGTCCGAGGAAGCGGGCGTGCCCTGTGTCGGCACCCAAGGTGTCTCGGCCTGGCGGAGCCACTTCAACCCCGCATTCGTCGGCTACCAGGTGGTGTTCATCATCGCCGACCCTGACGAGCCCGGAATCGAGGCGGCCGACAAGCGGGCCGCCGAGATGCCAAACGGCAAGGTCATCGTCCTCGGGCAAGACATCAATTCTTTTATCCACACCAACGGTGCGGCGGAGTACCGAAAGAGGCTGGGCCTGTGAGGAGCAAGTGGAAGCCGGGTGCCCGCGTCCGAGTCAAGGCGGACTTGTTCGCCTTCGGGGGCATGACTGGCACCATCAAGGCCGTCAACTACGCCGATGTCAGCGAGGAGACCTCTGTGCTCCTGGACGACGATGCAGACGAGATCGGGGCCTGCTTTCGGGATGGCGAGCTGGAGGAGCTGGAGGTATGAACCTTCGATTCAAGGCGGGGGATCGGGTCGTCGTCGCGAGCCCGACCGAACTCAGCCCGGCCGTCCGGCTGTACGCCGGCTGCCTTGGCACCATCCAGGAGGTGAGCGGGATCCACTACCCCTACAAGGTCCGGTTCGCAGATGGCGGTGAACTCGGCTTTGACTCTTGCGAGTTGACTCATGAGAGCGAGGCCCTGTTGGACTCGGCCGACCTTTCTTCTGACCAAAAACTTGATGTGAGGGGCGATGTGGTCAACCGCCCCGACCACTACACGTGGCTTCCCGATGGGCTCGAAGTCATCGACATCACCCAGCACTTTTCCTTTGTTCGAGGAAACGCCCTGAAGTACCTGATGCGGGCCGATCACAAGGGGCGGACCGTTGAGGACCTGAAGAAGGCCCGCTGGTACATCGACTACGAGATCAAGCAGCTTGAGAAGGAAGGAGGTGGCCAGTGAAGCGAATAGTCGTCATCAGCGATACTCAGATCCCCTACGAGGACAAGCGGGCCCTGAAGAATGTCATTTCGTTCATCGGCGAGTACCAGCCGAACGAAGTGATCCAGATCGGCGATCTCGTGGACTACCCGACGCCCTCCCGTTGGTCGGCCGGCACCAGGGCCGAGTACGAGGGCAACGTCATCCGGGACAGCGAGTACGCCAAGCGGATGTTCCTGGCGCCACTGCGGGACGTCTACCAGGGCCCAGTGAAGGTGCTGGAAGGCAACCACGATGAGAGGCCGCGGAAGTACCTGGAGAGCCGGGCGCCGGCCCTCGCAGCGGAGGACACGTTCTACCGCTTCGAGAACCTGTTGGACTTCCGGGCCTTCGAGGTTGAGAAGGCCGCGCCGTACTACCCGTTCGCTCCCGGCTGGGTGGCCATCCACGGGCACGAGTCCCCGGGCCTCAACCAGGTGCCAGGCGCGACGGCTCGCATGAAGGCCGTGAAGGCAGGCATCAGCGTGGTCATGGGCCATACGCACCGGCTCGCCATCTCGCCTCACACCACCGGCCACAACGGCAAGCTGCGGACCATCTACGGGTTCGAGGTCGGACACCTGATGGACGTCCGCCAGGCCGGCTACCTCAAGAACGGGCCGGCCAACTGGCAGAAGGGCTTTGGCCTCTTCTACGTCGGCAGGTACAACGCCACGCCGCACGCGATCCCAGTCGAAGACGACGGCTCTTTCGTGGTCGAGGGCAAGCGGTTCGGTGAAATCAAGCGCGTGGGCGGGAAGTTCGCGCCGAAGAAGGGGTCTTCCTAAGTGGCAGAACTGGACTGGGATCGAGTCAACGCGATCGCTCTGAAGGTCGCAAAGGAACTCGCTCTGAGGTGGCCCGTGGTCGAGGCTGACGACGTGCACCAGGAGATCATGGTTCACATGGTTGAGCAGGCTTCCTACATTGCCACGAAGGCCGACGATGAGGAGTTCCTTCGGCGAGTTTCCCGGCGAGCGGCCAACCAGTATGCATCGCGAGAGCAGAACCACCGCGATCTGATGGATGATCAGTACTACTACACGGCAGAGGAAGCGCGGATCACGCTGAAGTCTCTCGTCTACACGGACGAGGAGATTTCCGGCCTGATCGGCAAGAAAGATGACCTCACGCGCTGCCGGATCTCCGACAACATCATGTCCGCCCGCCTCGACGCCACGGCCGGCCTGAAGAAGCTCACTGAGCGGTACCGGGAACTACTCGTTCGGGTTCTCGTCTGCGGCATGCCTGTGAAGGATGAAGTCGAGCGTCGGACCGTGAACCGGGCCGTGGATGCTCTCGCCATCGCCATGAACTCTCATATCCGGACTGGACGGTGACGTGATCGAGACCCGGAAGACCTACAGGCGGCGTCTAAGCGAAGATCGAGCCGTCGATGTCGAAGTCATCTACGACGACACTGCCAGCAGCAAGACGTACGTCAGCATCAGCGATGGCGCGGGGAAGGTCGAATTCGTGCTTGCCCTCCCCGACCTCCGCGCGCTGGGCGACATGCTGACCCACGCCCAGGCCGACTTCCCGCCCTTCTGACAGAGAGATACTGCAAAAATAACTTGATGTGAGGGGATTTTCCCGTCACAATGAAACCAGGAGAAGGGAAGCCAGATGTCCTACCCGGACCCCTTTGACAACACCTCGCCGTGGGATGAGCCGCAGCCGGCCCCTGCCATCGAGACTCAAACCCCCGACGCCACGGAGGCGCCTGTGACCACTGCCACCACTACTGCCCCTGCCCCCTTCGTCATCGGCTTCACACTGAAGGCTGCGAATGGCTTCGATGCCGAGTGGCTCACCCCCAAGGTCTACGGCCATACCGCCGAGGAGACCGCCCAGCGAGGCGCCGAGTTGCTGAATGCGATGAAGAACGCCGGCCTCATCGAACTGGCCAGCAAGGCGGCCCAGTTCACCCGCGAGCAGTACAAGGGCGGAGCCGGTGGGGCTGCCGCCGCGGCGCCAAAGAAGTTCGAGAACGGTCGCGTCACCCCGCGATCACCCGCAGGCCCCGATGACGACTGCCCGCATGGGCGGAAGCTCACCGACAAGGGCAGCTGGGCCGCGATGTTCTGCCAGGCCCGAAACAAGTCTGACCAGTGTGAGCCCCTGTGGCGCCAGAAGGACGGCACCTTCAAGGCTGGCTAAGGCGTTTTTGTTGCTCTAAAACTTGTTGTGAGGGGCCGGGTTTCGTGCCCGGCCCCCCAGCCCCAGGAGAGTCATGAAACTGCGCTCCAAGATGCATGTCAGCCTGATAAAGCACGCGGCCGAAGATGCCGACGTGACGGCCGCCGCTCGCGTCTCCACTCTTGGCGGAGAGGCCCGATACGCGGAGGCGACCGACAGAAATGCAGGGTTGATCAACTACCTGATGCGGGACCGGCACGGCAGCCCCTTCGAGCACACCAGCCTCACCTTCTACATCGAGGCGCCCATCTTCGTCGCCCGCGAGTTCATGAGGCACCGGGCGGGCTGGTCCTACAACGAGGAGTCCGGTCGATACCGTGAGCTTCGTCCGGTGTGCTACGTGCCGGCCCGCGAGCGGGACCTCATCCAAGAGGGAAAGCCCGGGGCCTACACCTTCCACCAGGGAAGCGATGCGCACTTTGCGCGGATGGCCTCCGGAATGATGGCCGCGTACAGCGAGGCGTTCGCGTACTACGAGGACATGCTCAAGGCCGGCATCGCCCGCGAAGTTGCCCGCGCCGTACTGCCGGTGGGCCTTTACACAAGCTTCTACGCGACCTGCAACGCGCGCTCGCTGATGCACTTCCTCAGTCTTCGCACGAAGCACCAGGCGGCCAAGGTGCCCTCCTTCCCTCAATGCGAGATCGAGATGGTTGCCGAGCAGATGGAGGCCCACTTCCGGGCCCTCATGCCGGTCACCGCAGAGGCGTTCGACAAGCATGGGCGGGTGGCGCCGTGAGCCGTCTCCGGCACTTCTTTGTAGAGGGCTGGGAGAACGGCGGTCTGGAGCTGATCCACGGCCCCTGCGGAGAACCGGTGGCCTCCGGCGGATGTACCTGCTGTGAAGGCCAGGCGGTCACCCTCTTTGAGCTGATCCAAGCATCCCGAGACCACTTGTGTAACCCAGTAGAGGTGAGCAGTGCCTGAAAAGATCCGAGTCACCGTCGTCTACGAGTACACGCCGGACATGCGGCATTACGGAGAATGCAGCGACATCCACGAAGCTGCCCGGCTGGACGAGCGAGAGAACGACATCCGCCTTTACCCGGACGCCTACGAGGACGACATCGTTTCCGTCGTCTATGAGGGAATCCCCGGCTGATGCTCGAATTGCTCACTGGCGTGGTGGCAATCATGGTCGCCGTCGTCTTCCTCGTAGTCTACATCACTCTCGAACTCCGAAAATAAGGGCAGGTTCCATTGCGGGTCATCACCTACAAGATTCGACGCCAGGAAGTTCGGATCAACGTCGTTGAGACCGTGATGGACCTTTGGGGCTTCATCGACTTCGTGGAATCCAATCCGGTGATGGGGTTCGACACGGAAACCACCGGACTCGACTGGTGGAACGCCGACCGCGGCTTCCGAATCCGGCTCGCACAGTTCGGAAATGCTAATGAGAGCTGGGTCCTGCCGGCGGAGCTGAGCCTGGAGTTTCGCGAGGCTGCCGCATGGGCCCTTCGAAAGGCTCGCCGGCTCATCGCCCACAATGGAACTTACGATCAGCATGTGGCCGAGCACTGCCTAGGCGTCACACTCGAAGAACTCGCTCGCAAGAGCCTCTGCACAAAGATCACGGCCCATCTCGTTGACCCGAGGCAGGTCAAGGAAAGCGGACCTGGGCTCAAGCTCGAAGAGCTGACGAAGTTCTACATCTCCCCAGAGCTGGCCGAGGAAGTCAAGGGCTCCATGACCCGAATAGCCCAGCGCTACAAGGTCAAGAAAGAGGACATCTGGCCCGCCGTGCGGCTTTTCGATGAGGAATTCTTGCTTTACGCAGGAATGGACCCCATTCTTGCGTATCGCCTGTTTCACATCCTCTACCCACTCATTCCGGCCCGTTCCAAGCGGAAGGGCCTGTTTAGCTGGGAGCACCGCCTAGCGCACGTCACGGCCAAGATGGAGCGTCCCGGCTACCTGCTCGATGTGCCGTACGCGGAAGCGCGAATAGCGGAGTTGAAAGCCGAACAGGAACAATGGGAAGCCGTAGCCCGTCAGTACGGGGTGGAGAACGTTAACTCGAATGCCCAGCTGATCGAGGCGTTCACCGGATTCGGCATCGCGCTCACCAAGCGGACCAAGCCGAGCAAGAACCACCCCAAGGGTCAGCCGGCCATGGACGACGAGGTTCTGTCGTCCATCCAGCACCCTCTAGCCGATGCGGTGATGAAGGCCAAGAAGGCCGGAAAGTGGCGGAAGACGTGGTTTGAGAGAGCCCTCAATGGCATGGACTCCCGGAATCGGGTGCACCCCAGTATAAATTCAATCCAAGCCGTCACGGCACGGATGTCGATTACGGGCTCTGTGCCGGCCCAGACGTTCCCCGCCGGCAGCGGGTACGTTCGCTCAATGTTCCTGGCTGATGAAGGCCATGTGAGCTGTTCTATCGACTTCGGCAACATGGAACTTCGGTTCCTCGCCGCCGAGTCGAGAGATCCGGTCATGGTAGATGCATTCCTTCATGACAAGGACCTGCATCAGATCACCGCGGATGCCGCAGAAGTGCCCCGTAAGACGGGCAAAATGGCCAACTTCCTGACCGTATTCGGCGGAGGCCCAAAAGCTCTCGCCGAGCAGGCTGGTGTGCCTTACTCCGTGGCTAAACGGACGATCGACGCCTTCAGTAGCACGTACAAGATGGTCGATGAGCTGGCTAAGCGACTCATGGCTGAGGCCAAGATGACCGGTTACATCTTCACCGTCACGGGTCGACGCATTCCAGTGGAGTACGGCCGGGCGTACGCCGCCTTGAATTATTACATCCAAAGTGGCAGCCGCGACATCACTGCAAGGGCGCTGATCAACCTCGACGCGGCAGGCTACACGCCCTACATGCGGCTGGTGATTCACGATGAGATCGTTTTCAGCTTCCCAAAGGAGCAGGCGGCAGAGCTGGCCGAGAAGGCTGCCCGAATCATGGAGTTCACCGTAAAGGGCGTCTTGGTCCCGGCGGATGCCGAGATCGGTGAACAGTCGTGGGGCTCCATTCTCGACCTGGAAGAGAGCAAGCACTGACCGATGAATGCGACCTCTGCGCAAACTGCGAAAATGCAGACGCAGACGGGCTTTACCTGCTGGACGGCGTAGACCTTGGCCTCTGCCTCGACTGCGCCGACGACACCGAAGCTGAGGAGTACCCGTATGTTTGAGAACCCCCAGAACGACCCCTTCGCCGAACTGGTAGCCGACATCGAGGACCAGTTCGGAGCTGCGCTCTTCGAGAAGCGAGCTCTTGCGGCCCTGCTCGCCGCGAAGGCCACCGGCCTGGTCTACGTGCAGGCCGTTTCCAATGGCGTCCCTCACGATCTGGCACAGGCCATGGCGGCCGAGTTCTGGGACAGCGAGACCAACCGATCCACTGAGGACGAGACGAGCCCTTTCGAGGTTGGCGAGTGAGTTGCCCCCACAGAGGCGGGAGATCAAGGAAGTGCTGCTGTGAAGGTATCTGTGAAGGTGTACGTGTACAAGGTCAGCAAGTCTGGTGAGCGCAAGCTGATCACTGTGGAAGACCGTTAGAAAGCAAAACCCCCGCCGTGCCCGAAGGCACGGCGGGGGTTCCTTGTCGTTACAGCTTCTTCCGGAAGTAGTCTTCCTTCACGACAAGGCGTTGCTTCACGTCGTCTGGGATAAGAAGTTCAGCCCGGTCCTCGTGCACTACGAAGGTAATCCCGGCCCGCACCAGGTCTTCTTCCATCTGGCCCATGCCTAGCTTCTGCCAGTGCTCGCGATAGGTGACCCCCTTGGAGGCGTACGTCCACCTGTCCTGCATCGTCTCGGGGTCGATGGTGGCCAGCTCGGTGCCGAGCTGCTGAAGCGTTTCTTCAGCCTGCTTCTGGATGAAGCCACCGACGCAGAACATCCCGCCGGGCGCGAGGCCCTTCATGTAGTGCTGAATGGACGCCTGTAGCTCCGTCACCCGAGCAAGGTTCTCAGCGCCGCGTGCATACTCCCGGTGTACCACCTCATAGTCACCGATCTGGCTAAGCACGGTGTCTGAGAGCGCCGCATAGTAGTCGTCGGCCGGCTGAAACACCGGGCCGCCGCACGGGTCCTTCGTGTAGGAGGCGCAACGGAGATAGAAGTACTCGCGTGTTTCCCCGGACTGGAGTGTCTTTGTGCGGCGGGTCTTATACATGTTCTCGCTGCAGTGCCCACACTTGATGACGTTGAGGAAGCGAGACAGCTTCCCCTTGGCTCCCTTGGTGCCATGCTTGCCGTTGCGGGCGAGTATGGCTTGGATCTCGTCAAACTCTTCATTGCTGAAGATGGGCGGAGCTACCATCATCGGCTTGCCGTCGGTGCCGTAGACGATCCGGGATATCTCTGCGCGCTTGGCCTTGGGCGGCCTGATGGTCCGGACTCCCTTGAGGGCGGGGTTCGTGAGGATCGACACCAGGTTTCGTGCGTACCACTTCCCGCCGTTGGCTGAGGGGACTCCGGCCCGGTTGAGTATCTGGGTGATTCGGTACAGGGACCGGCCACGCTTGAGCATGGCGAAGATCCACCGGAGCACGCGGACCTTGAAGGGGTCCTTGACGAGCTTTCGGCCGCCTTCGGCCTCTTCGCTGGTGTAGCCGTAGACGGGCCTACCGATGACCCATCGCTCTGTGGTGCGTGCGTACTTCCACAGGGACTCCAACCGGATGCCGGTGTTGGCTGCCTCGATGCGAGCCATGCCGGCGATCATCGTGACCATCATTTCGCCATAGGCGCTGTCGAGGTCGATCGGGTCCTTATCGGCCGCAAGGATCTTGTTGTACTCCTTGCACCACTCGATCATGAGGTGCAGGTCGGAGATGCGCCGGACAAACCGGTCGAGCTTCCAGAAGAGGATCTGGTCAAACTCGGGGGCGCGGTTGTTGATCCAGTCGCCCAGCTCAGGGCGCTTCCACGGCGGAACCTTGGTGGCGCTGACGTTGAGGTCTCGGGCGACTCCGACGACGCGGCAGCCACGGTTGATGGCGAACCGCCGCAGGTCCAACTCCTGACGGACTGGTGAGGTGGTTTCCTCCGTCAGTACGGACAGGCGGATGGAGAGCAGAGCCCTCGGCGCGTCCGGGGGGAGGAGTGCTTCCCGCTGGCGCAGTTCTTCCAGTTCCCGCAGCTCAGCAGCGGACCACTCTATGTCTGGCACCGACGAATCCTATCTTTCACTCACGTTAGGGACGGGTTGGAGCACATCCACAGCACACGGCCAGCCTGGTGGTTGGTACTTGGAGTGCATGTGCCCCGAGGTGCACATGACGCCCGAGGAGGGCGTCCGGGCCCACCTCGACCTGGGCGGACGACTGATGCTCCCGATCCACTGGTGCACCTTCAACCTCGCCCCGCACCCCTGGGAGGAGCCCGCCGAACGCACGGTCGCCGCGGCCCACGCCCTCGGCGCACGGCTCGCCGTCCCCGTCCCCGGCCTCCCCTTCGAACCCGCAGAGGCCCCGCCGCTGCGGCTGTGGTGGCGGGCGGTCGCGGCGATGCCCAGGGGTGCCGAACCGCTGCTCCCCGAACCCGGCACCCCGGTCAGCGGCCGGCCCACCGAGGGCGACGAAGTCGCCGTCTGACCCCCGCTCCCCGCTACACCGCCCGGCGACCGCCGCTCCTCGCCCGCTCGCCTCCGGGCGCTCCCGATCCGGTGTCGACACTCGCCCCCAGCCCTGGCGGCTGGGAGGTGCCCCCGGCTCCGGCGCTCTCCCCCAGCCTCCGGGCCTGGGGGATGGGCACCCCCTGCGCCCGCTCGTCGCTCGTCCCTGCGGCGGAGCCGCTGATGGGCACTGTCGGCACCGGCGCGCCCTTCGGCGATCAGGCAGCATTTCTGCAACTCGTTCCACCTGATGTGGCGAGCTCCCGGTAACCCAGGTCACACCGCCGACCGGCCCCGGTCTGCCAATATGTGCGGGTGACCGACGCCATCTCACAGGACTCCCCGGACCCGAGCACGCCGGGTTCGTTCATCGAGCTGCTCCGGATCGAGCAGCTGGACAAGAACCTGTTCCGGGGCAGCTGCCACGCCGGGGCGCCCACCCGCACCTTCGGCGGCCAGGTGGCGGCGCAGGCGCTCACCGCCGCCGGGCGGACGGTGAACCCGGCTCGGACGGTGCACTCCCTGCACGGGTACTTCCTGCGGCCCGGCGACCCGCAGCGCCCGATCGAGTACGAGGTGGACCGGGTCCGCGACGGCTTCTCGTACGCCACCCGGCGGGTGACGGCGATCCAGCAGGGCGAGGCGATCTTCACGCTCTCCGCCTCCTTCAAGCTCCCCGAGGAGGCGGGCACCCGGCAGCGCACCATGCCTCCGGTGCCGGGCCCCGAGGAACTGCCGGACCCCTTCCCGCTCTGGGCCGAACAGGCCCCCGAGGACTACGCCCGCAGCGGGTTCCGCTCGCTCGACCTGCGCTTCGTCCCGGCCGACTCCCCCGGCGTGCCGCCCGAACTCCCGGGTGTGCCGCAGCAGTTCGTCTGGCTCCGGGCGGGCACCCCGCTCCCGGCCGACGATCCGCTGGTCCAGGTCTGCGCGCTCACCTACCTGTCCGACCTGACGCTCGCCCCGACCGCGGCACTGCACGTCCAGCCGCACCGGCTGCAGCGCTCCGGCCCGCCCCGGGTCATGCTCGCCTCGCTCGACCACGCGATGTGGTTCCACCGGCCGTTCCGCGCGGACGACTGGCTGCTGTTCGCGCAGCGCAGCCCGTCCGCCTCGGACGGACGCGGGCTCAGCCTCGGCGAGTTCTACAACCGGGACGGCGAACTGGTCGCCTCCGCGGTGCAGGAGGCCCTGCTCCGCGAACTGCAGCCGCAGCCCCCGCAGCCGTAGCGGCCGCCCGGGCGCACCTCCCGGACCGGTAGTGCGCTGATCAGGCGTCGTTCGCTCCCGGGTGGCCGCCCCGTATCATGGTGCGGGTGACCAAGGTTGACCTGTCACCACGGCCGATCGAAGCGATGTCGCCCCGTCAGCTCGAACGCCGCCGGAATCTGCTCTCGGCGGCCCTCGCGCTGGTGAACGAGACCGGCGTCGAACGTCTGCAGATGAAGCAGGTATCCGAACGCTCGGGGGTCGCGCTCGGCACCGCCTACCGGTACTTCTCCTCCAAGGACCACCTGCTCGCCGCCGCGATCGCCGACTGGCACCGCATGCTGCTCGCCGACCTGGTGGCCGAACTGCGCGGGCCCAGGGCCGGGCTCACCGGCACCGACCGGGTGGTCCGGTTCGTCCGGCACGGCATGCGGGCGTACCAGCGGCAGCCCCAGCTCGCCCGTCTGCGGGTGTCGGTCGCGGCCTCCACCGACCCGTTCGCGAGTGAGGCGCTGCAGAGCCTGGTCCGGGCCGACGACGCGGCGCTGAACGCGGTGATGGCCCAGGTCCCGCCCGGTGCGGGCGATGTGGTCCGGCACATCGTCGGCCACGCCTGGCAGGGCGAACTGACGGCCTGGGTGACCGGCCGCACCACCCTCGACGACGCCCGCCGCCGGCTGGAGGACGTCGTCCGCCTGGTCCTCACACCCTACGAAGCGGCCTAAGACCGACCGGCAACGGGGAGCGCGGAGCCGCCGGGCTTCCATAGCGCGGATCCGCCGGGCTTCCAGAGCTCGGGGGACCGCCCGGCCGGCCGCCTCGCCACCGTCCGCGCTCCAGGCCCGACGCAGAACGGCGGGCAGGGCCGAGGCCCCACCCGCCGTCAGCGGCCCGCGGCGTCAGACGCCGCTGCCCACCCGCCGCCGCTCGCCGTCCCGGTGCCCCCGGGACCGCGCGCGCCGCCGGTCGGACCCGCTCACCACGTGCGGACCGGCCCCGGTGGGCAGCTCCGCCGGCCAGGCGGCGACCGGGTTGCCGATCCACCGGGTACCGTCCGGCATCGCCTCACCGCTCATCACCAGCGAGGCGGCGCCGATCGAGACCCCGCTCCCCAGGCTGGAGCCGGGCAGCGTGATGGAGTGCGGGCCGGTGGTGGCCCCGGCGCCGATGTGCACGGTGTCCAGGCGCATCACCCGGTCGTGGAACAGGTGCGTCTGCAGCACCGTCCCGCGGTTGATGCTCGCGCCGTCCTCGATCGCGATCAGGTCGGTCTCCGGCAGCCAGTGCGTCTCGCACCAGACCCCGCGTCCGACCCGGGTGCCCAGCGAGCGCAGCCACACGTTGAGGAACGGCGTACCGATGATCGCCTGGCCGAGCCAGGGCATCGCCAGCTCCTCGACGAAGGTGTCGTACAGCTCGTTGCGCCACACGAAGTGCGACCAGAGCGGGTGTTCACCGGCCCTGAACCGGCCCACCAGCACCCACTTGGCCAGCGTGGTGGTGATCAGCGCCGCGATCCCGGCTCCTATCAGCACCAGTCCGCCGCACGCCGCGGCCGCCGCCCGGCCGTCCCGGTCGATCACCTCCTGGAGCGCGCCGAAGGCCAGGTCGCCGAGGAAGGCGACCAGCAGCACCGGCACCAGTCGGCACAGTTCCACCGCGCCGCGGGCGAGCATCAGCCGCCGCGGCGGGTCGTAGGTGTGCGCCAGGTCACCGGTGCGGGCCACCCGGGGCAGCGAGAAGCCGGGGCGCCCCAGCCAGGAGGAGCCGGGTTCGGCGTGCGCCGGCGTGTCGGAGAGCACGCCGACCAGCGAGTTGTCGGGCAGCGTGCGGCCCGGGCCGACGATGCCGGAGTTGCCGACGAAGCTGCGCCGGCCGACCTGCGAGGGTCCGACCCGCAGCCAGCCGCCGCGTACCTCGAACGGCGCGACCAGCGTGTCGTCGGCGAGGAAGGCCCCGTCGTCCACCCGCATCAGGCCGGGCAGTGCCAGCACCGTGGACGCCTCCACCCGCCGGCCGATCCGGGCGCCGAGCAGCCGGAGCCAGACCGGGGTGAAGAGCGAGGCGTAGAAGGGGAACAGCGACCTGCGCGCGGTGTCCATCAGACGGGTGACGACCCAGGAGGCCCACGCCACCCGGCCGAGTGACGGGTGGTGTCCCGGCTTGATCATCAGACCGCACAGCCGGACCACGCCGATCAGCAGCAGCGAGTAGCAGAGCAGCGAGATCAGCACCGCGAGCGGGGTCACCAGCATCAGCTGGATCACCGCCGCGTAGAGGGTGCGGTCCTTGTCGAGCACGGACAGCACCAGGGCCAGCGCGGGCAGCGCGGCGACCAGCGGCATCAGGCCGAAGCCGACCAGACTCCCCGCGTACACCGCGTTCCACAGCCGGGAGCGGCGGTGCACGGGCAGCGGCCAGCCGGTGCCGGCCGGGCCCGCGTCGGTCATCGGACGGGCCGGGGAGCCGTGCCACTGCTGGTTCGCGACGACCTCGCCGACGACGCAGCTGCCGGGCGCGACGTCCGCGAAGTCGCCCACCACGGCGCCGGGCATCAGCGTGCTGCGGGTGCCGACCCGGGCACCCCGGCCGATCTCGACCCCGCCCAGGTGCAGCACGTCGCCGTCCAGCCACCAGCCGGCCAGGTCGACCTCCGGCTCGACACTGGCGCCGGAACCGAACCGGGCGAGGCCGGTCACCGGCGGCATGGTGTGCAGGTGCACGTCCTCGCCGACCCGGCAGCCGAGCAGCCGCGCGTACCGGCCGGCCCACGGGGTGCCGATCACCGAGGCGACGTTGAAGGAGGCCACCACCCGTTCGGCGGTCCACAGCCGCAGGTGGACCGAGCCGCCACGGGGGTAGCTACCGGGCCGCAGCCCGGCGGTGAGCAGCCGGGCGGCACTCGCCCCGGTCACCAGCCGTCCGGCCGCGCTGTAGAGCACCACCCAGCCGGTGATGATCAGCCACCACGGGGTGTGCGGTGCCCAGGCGAGCTTGTGTCCGGCCACGCTGGTGAGCCGGGCGACGTTGTCGACCGCGGCCAGGGCCAGCACCCAGCGCAGGCCGCTGACGGTGAACAGCAGGGTGAGGACGGCCAGTTGGACCGCTCCGGCGCGGCGCGGGGTCGGCCGGACGGTGCGTTCCTCGCGCGGCGGGCCGCCGAGCTCGTCCAGCCTGGCGGCCTGGGTGAGCAGCGTGGGCTGGGCGTAGATGTCGGCGACGGACACCGCCGGGTAGCGGGTTCGCAGCGCCGAGACCAGCTTGGCGGCCGCGATGCTGGTGCCGCCGAGGGAGAAGAAGTCGCTGTCCCCCGAGACCGGCAGGCCGAGCAGGTCCTGCCACTGCTGGGCCAGCCAGCCGGCCGTGCCGGTCAGGGCGGGTCCGGTGGGCGCGGCGGTCTGGGTGACGCCGGCCAGCGGCCAGGGGAGGGCGTTGCGGTCGACCTTGCCGGAGGTCTTGGTCGGCAGGTCGTCCACCAGGGCGAGCAGCGGTACCAGTGCCTGGGGCAGCCGGTCCAGCAGGGCCACCCGGGCGGCGGCGGTGTCGAACGGGGTGCCTGGACCGCCGTCGGGGACGAGGTAGCCGACCAGCACCTGGCCGCCGGCCGGGGTGTTGCGGACGGCCGCGGCGGCGGCGCGTACGCCGGGCAGCGCCTGCAGCGCGGCGTCGACCTCGCCGAGTTCGATCCGGCGTCCGGACAGCTTGACCTGCTCGTCGGCCCGGCCGACGAAGACCAGTCCCTCGGGGTCGGCGCGGACCAGGTCACCGCTGCGGTAGACCCGGGAGCTGTACAGGTAGGGGCTGTCGACGAACTTCTCGGCGTCCTTGGCCGGATCCAGGTAGCGGGCGGTGCCGACGCCGCCGATCAGTAGTTCACCGGTCTCGTTCCAGGCGACCGGCTTGCCCTGTTCGTCCACGACCGCGAGTTCCCAGCCGTCCAGCGGGGCACCGATGCGCACCGGCTGACTGGGGGTCATCAGTGCGGCGCAGGCGACCACGGTGGTCTCGGTGGGACCGTAGGTGTTCCACAGCTCGCGGTGCGGGGCGGCCAGCCGGTGGACCAGTTCCTCCGGGCACGCCTCGCCGCCCAGGATCAGCAGCCGGACCCGCTCCAGGTACTCGGTCGGCCAGAGCGCGACCAGGGTGGGCACGGTGGAGACCACCGTGATCTGACGTTCGACCAGCCAGGGGCCGAGGTCGGCGCCGGCCCGCACCAGCGCGCGCGGGGCGGGCACCAGGCAGGCGGCATGACGCCACGCCAGCCACATCTCCTCGCAGGACGCGTCGAAGGCGACCGAGAGCCCGGCGAGCACCCGGTCGCCGGGGGCGAGCGGGCGGCCGCGCAGGAACAGCCTGGCCTCCGCGTCCACGAAGGCCGCGGCGGAGCGGTGGGTGACCGCAACGCCCTTGGGACGTCCGGTGGTTCCGGAGGTGAATATGATCCAGGCGTCGTCCTCGGGGGTCGGTCTGCCGGGGCGTCCGCCGGGGCGTCTGCGGGCGTCGGCGGTGATCGCCTGACCCTCGCCCAGCACGGCGCAGACCCCGGCGTCCGCCCAGACCATCTCGGCGCGCTCGTCCGGGTCGTCCGCGTCGACGGGTACGTAGGCCGCGCCGGTGCGCAGCGTCGCGAGGATCGCGATGTAGAGGTCGGCCGTTCCCGAGGGGACGCGCACGCCGACCCGGTCTCCTCGGCCGATGCCGAGGGACGCCAGGCGACCTGCCAGCGCGTCGACCTGCTCCAGCAGCGACCGGTAGTCGAGTATCACGGCACCCGCGTCCAACGCGGGCGCGTCCGGGTACGCCTGGGCGGCGGCCTCGATCACCTCGATCAGGGTCCGTGCGGGGGCGGCCGGGATCACCGGCCACAGCGCCCCGCCCGCCAGTCCGGGTGTGGTCCCGGACGGCGGCAGACTCAAGTCCGCTACTTCACGTGATTCCATCAGCCTGCTCTTCGGTCTCGTGGACTGCGGATCTTCCAACGGCGGCTACGGACCGTGCACGGCCAGTGCCCCGCTGCATGAGGCTAGACGCACCGTCACGCCGAACCGTTCGCCGAGGCCGTCTGTTCATCAAAGTCTCATGGAGGTTAAGGACTACTCACAGATTGCGACCAGCGAGGCGAGGCACCTTACCAGTCGTTATGAGCAGCTCACGCCATGTGGTCTAGACAATGATCACGGGATGGTGCACGACGGCGTCGAAGAGGTAGCCCTCACGGTTGGCGGCCGTCGTGCGGGGCTGACTGTTTCCCCTCCGGTCACCGGCGCGCGCCGCCAGTGTGTACCGGCCCGGGTATTCGGGCCGCCAGTCGAAGCTCCAGCGGGTCCACGCGGTGCTCTCGGGCCCGTCGAGCAGCCTGGCGCGGCGCCAGTTCAGGCCGCCGTCACAGCTCACCTCGACCCACTCGACCGGCGCTTCGCCGGACCAGGAGCGCCCGTACAGCCGGTGACGCTCCCCCAGCGCGAGCATCGCGCCCCTGGCCAGCTCGAATGCGCTCTTGACCACCTGTCCGGTGAGCGGCTCCCCGCCCTCCGGCGGATAGCCGGGACCGAACATCCGGTAGATCTCGGTGTTCCACGGCGAGTACAGCGGTTCGGCAGAGACCTCGATGGTGCCGACCCACTTGATCGAGGCGATCCCGACCCAGCCCGGCACCACCAGCCGCAGCGGGGCGCCGTGGTCGGGGGTGAGCGGCGCGCCGTTCATCTCGTACGCCAGCAGGACGTCGTCGAGTGCCTTGGTGACCGGCAGCGGCCGGCGGACCCGACCCAGGTTCCGGCCGTCGGAGGTGACGTAGTCGGAGTCGAGTCCGATCGGCATCACGTCGACCGCTCCGGGGCGCAGCCCGGCCAGCCGCAGCACCTCGGCGAGCCGCACCCCGCGCCAGCGGGCGACCCCGATGCCGCCGAGCCTCCAGGGGGTACCGGGGACGGCCTGGTGCTGCTGGGCGGCGAAGAAGCTGCGGCCGTTGCCCGCGCACTCGATCGCCGCGGTGTACGAGGTGGCCGGCAGCCGCCGGAGTGCGGCGAGGTCGAACTCGACGGCGGGCCCGTCCAGTCCGCTGCCGGTGAGGGTGAGCCGCCACCGGTCGGGGTCGATGAGCGGGGTGGCGGTGTGGTTGCGGACGAAGAACCGCTCGGTGGGGGTGTGGAAGCCGGTACCGCCCTCGCGCAGGGTGTCCCAGCGCATCTCGGCGTTGGTCTCGTGCAGGACGAACCACTCGGACGGCAGCGGCTTGACGATCCCGGGCAGTTTGGCGGCCGACTCCCGTTCGCCCTGCGGGAGTTCCTCGCCGCAGTGGCCCTGTCGCACACGATCGTTCTCGAACCGGTCCATCGGTCGCTTCCTTCCGGTCGGTTGGGAGGAGAGGAGGCGTGTCCGCAAGCGCCCGCGGGGTGTCCGGGCGCCTGTCAGCGCCGTGTCATGTTCCGGATGATAGGCGGCGCCGAACGGCCCGGACAGCGGTCGGCTTGACCTTGACGCAGGTGTCAACCTCTACCGTCCCCAGTGACGGCACCACCCACCCGCAGCCCAGGGCGCCACGCCCGACGGGCCATCAAGGAGCACTCGATGGCAGCAAACACGCTCTCCAGGATCGCCCGGGGCACCGGACCCGCACTCGTCGGGATCGCCGTGCCGACCCTGGTGATCAGCGCCACCGCGGACACCCTCTCCGTCCCGGCGCAGCACCGGAGGTCGCCGAGCGGACACCGGGCGCCCGGCTCCTCGAACTCGCCTCCGGCCACCTGGTCACCTGGTCACCGTCGAACGCGGACCCGAACTGCTGGCAGCCGTCCAGGACTTCCTCGCCGAACGACACCGGTGACCGCAGCTCCGGTGCCCCCGCCGGCCACCCGGAACAACCGGCACCCCGGGGCCGCGTTGCACCCGGCATGCGCATCGGAGAACTCTCCCACCTGACCGACGTCTCGACCCGGCCGCTGCGGTATTACAAGGCAGCAGGGGCTGCTCCACTCCGAGCGGACTCCGGGCGGGTACCGGGAGTACGGGGCCGACGCCCAGGTGCGGGTCCGTCAGATCCGGGGCCTGCTGGCGGCCGGCCTCTCCACCAAGGTCATCGCCGAGATCCTCCCGTGCGCCACCGGCCCGCTGCCCGCCCTGGAGGCCTGCCCCGGCCTGCTGGCCACCTGCACGCCGAACTCCCCGACCTGGAGGGCCGGATCGAGACCCTGACGCAGAGCCGCGAGGCCCTGGCCGCCTACCTGGCCACCGCCCGCCCAGCCGCCGTCCCGTACGCGGCCTGAGCCCGCCCGCCGAGAGGGCCCCGTCCCACCCGGGGCAGGGCCTTCGGCGCACGCCCCGGCACACCGCCCGCGGGGCGCGGCCGGCGGGCCGGACGGCCCTGACGGCGAGCCGGGCGGCTCGGGTCGGGCGCCCCAGCCGTCCGGGTGAAAGGGGAGCTCATCCGTCCGGGTGAACTCCGCGCATCCGGCACCGGACCGCCGGGCACCACAACTCCCGTACCCCGCCAGGCCGGACGGCGCCAACCAGGGCCGGTCACGCAACGCATCCCAGCATTACAGACAGTCAGATCAGTGGCATGCTGGCCGACGCGCACCACCCGTCCGAGCTGTCGAGAAGGCCCGCACGATGTCCTTGCGAGCGTCCGTACTGCCGCGCTCGACCCGCCTGCCGGGCCCCTCGCGAACAACCGAACAGTCGCCCGCCCCCACCCGCCCACCCGGCCGCGCGGCGGTCACCGCCGACCGGGCCGTCCGCGCCCACCTGGCCCTCGCCACCGTCGCGGCCTGCGCCCTCGGCCTGGCCCTGCCCGAGGCGGCCGCCGTGCTCCGGCACTGCCACCCGGTGCCCTGGGCCAACCCGCCGCTGCTGATGCTGCTGGCCGCCATGTTCATCGGCGGCTTCGAGGTCCGCGCGGAGGACGTGGCCCGCGCGCTTCTGCGCCCCGGCCTGCTGCTGGCCGGGCTCGGGGTGGCTCTGGTGCTGCGGATGCTGGTACTGCTCGGCGCCGAACACGCCGCGGGCTGCTGGCCGGACCGGCGCGAGGCGCTCTGGCTGGTGGTCGGACTCTCGCTGACCGCCACCATGCCGGTCGCCGGGGCCGCCCAGACCTGGGGCGCCAAGGCCCGCGCCGACGCGCCGCTCGGCCTCGGCCTGGTGCTGGCGACCACGCTGCTCAGCCCGTTCACCGTGCCGCTCGGACTGGTCCTCGCCGAGGAGGGCGAGACCACCGGTCCGCGCCAGGTGCTGGACACGCTGGCCAGGTCCGACTCCACCTGCAGGTTCATGGCACTGTGCGTGGCCCTGCCCTGCCTCGCCGGCCTGGCCGCCCGGCGCCTCACCCGGCGGGCGGCCGGCGGGCGGTTCCGGGCCGCGGCCCTGCCCTGGCTGCGCCTGCTCGGGCTGTTCAACGCCCTCGGGCTCACCTACTTCAACGCCGCCGGGGTGTTCCGCGAGATCGGCCGCAGACCCGAACCCGGACTGGTCGCGCTCGCCCTGCTCGCTGGTTGCGCGGTGTGCGCGGTCCCCTTCCTGGTCGGCTGGCTGGCAGCGCGCCAGGCCCACACCGAACGTGACACGACCGCCGCCCTCACCCTGGCGACCGGCCTGAACAACACCAGCGCGGCCGCCGCCCTGGCCGGCACCCAGTTCAGCGGCCACCACCCGGCCGTACTGCTGCCGATCTTCTTCTACGGCATGACCCAGCAACTGCTGGCCGCCTGCGTCCCACGGCTGCTGCGCGGCCGCCGGCGCCGCGCCCGCGTACCGTACGGTCCGGGCGGGCGGGGCGGCCACCGGCGAGTGCGCCGCCTTCACCCTCCGAACGGTCGGCACGGCTTCCACGGCCCCGGCCGGCGGCGCCGCAGCCGTCGCCCGCAGGCCGCTCGTCCGCCCGCCACCTGCGCAGATGTCCCGACGCCGAGCCCCCGCCCAGACTTCACCCGGCCGTAGTCACCGTTTAACGCCTCCCTGGAATGCTCTCCGACATGAACGCTCAGCCGACCTCGGCCTCCCAGGCCCTCTCCCCGGACCGCTTCCCGCTCCCCCAGCGGCACCGCCGGGTCCTCGCCTGCGCCGCCGTCGCCGCCTCGATCGCCCTGGGCGGCCTCGGTGTGGCCGCCACCGTCGAGACCGTCCGCCAGGACACCCTCGCCATCAGCGCCCCGGCCCGCTGAACCCGCCCTTCCCGACAACGGCCCCGAGCGGGCCCTCCACACAGCAGGCCCTTCCGACCCCGGGGCACGCCGGACGATCGGCACACCCACCCCGGCCCCGCCGCCTGCGGGCTGCTCCCGGCCTCCGGCCCGTGGGATCCCTCCCAGCGGGCGCGGGTCGGCACTCGCACGACCACGCGCCGATCCGCCGCACCGCAGATCTCGCCACGGCCCGCCACCACGTCATGTGGACGGCGCCGCCGTCAGACGGTCAGCTCCTGCTGGGCCTCCGGCACCGGCCGGGAGTGCCGCCCCGACCCCGGCCCCTGCTGGACCTCCAGGGGAGGGGCATAGCGCGCGGCCGGCGCCCGCAGCAGCCAGGCCCGCCCGGCCGGAGCGATCAGCTGCATCCGGTGCAGCAGATCGAGCGCCTCCCGCCGGAAACGCGCCAGGTCGGCCAGGTAGTCGCGATGCCACCCCGCCGCCAGGCCGTACTCGTCCGTGATGTCGCCCAGCGCACCGTCTATCAGCGCGTCGGGGATCAGCACCGCCGGGGGCGCCGACTCCTCCGGCAGCGGACGCAGGTCCTCCACCAGGCGCTCGACCAGCAGCAGGGCGGCCTGTGCCAGCGTCCCGCCGCCCGGAAGGGCGAGGTCGGTGAGCTCGTCGGCCGGATCCAGCAGGGCGACGCCCTCGGCCCTGACCTCCGCCTCCAGACCGAGGAAGTCGGCGAACAGCTCGGCCTCCGCCCACTGGTGCTCCAGCAGCCAGGCCCGCTCCTCGGCGCCGAGCTCGTCCAGCAGCACCACCGGGGTCTCGGCGAGCCGCCGCCGCACGGCGAGGGCCGGACCGTCGGCGGGCGGTGCGGCCAACGGACCGAGGGCGCAAGCCAGTTCGCGGTCGGCCAGCGGAGCATCGCCCTCACCCCAGGTCAACACCCGCCAGCCATCGAGAAGTTGGCGAACTTCGGGCTGCTCCACCTGGGCCGGCCTGCCGTCGGCGAGCGCGTCGAGCGCCCGCACCAGAGCGGCATACCCGGCCGGCCCGAAGCCCGGCAGTCCACGCCCGGGCAGCCCGGCCTTGTGCAGCCGGGCGTAGGAGTGACCGATGGTCAGGGGGTAGCCGAGCACCGTGAGGAATCGTTCCGCCAGCCAGTCCGCATGACGGCGGACCAGCGGAAATCCCGCCGCGTGCGGGCCGTTCGCCGTCACCAGCGGATGCGCCACCAACAGCCGGGCGGCGGTGCGCCGTTCGACCGCCACCTCCTGCGCGGTACTGCCCGGCGAACGCTCGGGCTTGCGGTGCCGGCCGCGCCTCGCAGGGACGGCGGGCGGCAGCGCGTCGGCGGCGATCCGCCGCGCCCGGCGCAGCCCCTGGGCCGGCCTCCCCGAACGGGACCTGAGCCCGGCCGGGAGCCGCACACTCGGCCCGTGCCACCAGCTCGTCCCCGCCCCCGCAGCCCGCCCGCTCTCCAGCACACCGCCGAAGTGCCGCGCGCCGTAAAGCCCGTAGGCCGCCGTGAACAGATCGTGCGCCGCAACCGGGTCGGCCACCGCCAACTGCGCCGCAAGCTGCTCCGCCCTGCCGCCGGCCCCGGCCGCGTCAGCCGGAGCAGCCGTCACCGCGGGTACCGGGCCGGGTATGTCAGCAGGCGCGTCGGCGATGAGCTGCCCCGCTCCCACCCCGCGCCCGCCTGCCAGACCACCGAACGCCTCTTCGGCGCCGGTCGTGTACTCGCGCTGCTTCATGTCGCACACAAGACTAGACGGTGGGTGAGGCCCCTCGTGGCACCATCCGGCCGGACCGGACGCTTCGACCCCGACACCAGGTGGCCGGGACGCGGCAATATCCTACGCGCCGGTAACAACCCCTTTCGCAGGCCGCCCGCCGTCGCCTATCGTCCAGGACGTGCCGAATCCGCCCCGTGTGCTCCCGTGGTCGAAATCGGCGTCTGCCCTGCTCACCGTCGCGCGGGACGCCTCGCCGCGACCCCGCCCGGACGGCGTCGGCCCCGCCGCGCCGAGCTGCTGCTCGCTGACGGCGCCGCTGGTCCGGCTCCGACCCCCGCCCGACGGTCCGGCCACCCGCCGCGCACGCACGCCGTCGGCCGCCACCAGGTGCGACGCGCCGCCCTGGGCAGCCGCCCGGACAGCGGACTCGACGGCAGCCGTACGCTGCGGAGCAGGACATCCGGCCCCCGCCCGCCGCGGATCCCGTCGGACCGCTCGCCGGGCTGCCGGGCAGTCCGGACGGCTCCGCCCCGCTCCGGGCAACCGTCCACCGGAGTGCCCCGATCGTCCGGAGCGCCGCCGCAACCGGCCGCCGGGGCGACCACGCCCGCCATCCCACCAAGGGTCCCGACTGGAAGCCGACCCCGACCGACCGCCTGGAGGCCACCCCCGCATGACCATCATTCGACGCCTGCGCTCCGCCCGCGGCCTGCTCGGCACCCTCGCCGCCACCTCGACCGCCCACCTCGGCGCCATCGCCACCGGCGCGAGCACGCTGCGGCTCGCCACCAAGCCCGCGCTGATGCCGCTGCTCGCCGCGCACACGCTGGCCCGGACCGAACGGACCCCGCGACTGCTCACCTCGGCGCTGGTGGCCAGCACCGGTGGCGACGTACTGCTCCAGGTCGGCGACGACACCGCCTTCCTGGCCGGAATGGGCTCCTTCGCCGCCGCCCATGTCTGCTACGTCACGATGTTCGTCAAGCAGGGCGCGCTGAACGACCGTCGGCGCACGGTGCTGATCGCCGGAGCCTACGCGGCGGCCTGGGCGGCCATGGTGAGTCAGCTCTGGCCCGGCCTGGGCGAGCTGAGAATCCCGGTCGCGGTCTACAGCCTGCTGCTGGCCTCCACCGCGGTGACCTCCGCCGGCCTCAACTGGCGGACTGGTCTGGGCGGGGCCCTGTTCCTGCTCTCGGACAGCCTGATCGCCACTCAGCTGGCGGGCTGGCGGGAGCTGCCCGGGCACGAGTTCTGGATCATGGCGACCTATATCGCAGCCCAGTACCTGCTGGCCGTCGGCACCCTGCACGCCCAGGCCGCCGACGCGCCGCAGCCCGCCGAAACGGCCGGCACCGCGGACGGCGAGCGCTACCGGGCCCGGGCGCGGCTCAGCACCCCGGTGCAGTCCCCGGGGCGCTGAGCCGAACGGTCCCGTCGGCCGGAGGCCGGCGGTGCACCTGTGCCGGGCGCGAGTCGCGCCGGTCCGGCCCAGGTTCGCCGTCGGTCCTTCAGTACCTCCCCGAGTTCCCGCCGGAGCCGCTGCGGCGGCGCAGCAGCCAGACGCCGCCGATCCCGGCCGCGACCAGGGCGGCGCCGGTGGTCAGCTGCTTCGGGTCACTGGCGATCGAACCGCCGAGGCCGGTGCCCACACCACCGTGGGGGTACCGGCCGGAGGAACCGTCGTGCCCGTTCCCGCTCTGCCCTCGGCCGTTGTCTCGGCCCGAACCGTTGTCGCGACCGGGACCGCTGTCATGTCCCGGACCATTGTCGCGGCCCGATCCGCCGTCGTGGCCGTTCCCGCTCTGCCCTCGACCGCTATCCCGACCCGAGCCGTTGTCATGACCGGAGCCGTTGTCCCGACCCCCACCGTTGTCATGGCCGGAGCCGTTGTCCCGACCCCCACCGTTGTCATGGCCGGAGCCGTTGTCCCGACCCCCACCATTGTTGTCACGACCCGAGCCATTGTCCCGGCCCTGCCCGCCCGCCTTGCCCCCGGCGTCCCCGCCACCGGGGTCAGCTGCGGGTGCGGCGTTCATCACGGCCCCCGCAGCGGCGGCCAGTGCCACTTCGACGGCCCCGGCGAAGCTCCTGCCGTCCGGGCACTTGCCGTCAACGCCCCACTTGTTGTCGTTGTTGCCGGACTTTCCGCCCGCCAGCCTGGCCAGTTCCTCCTTGGCCGCCAGCAGCACCGTGCCGCGGTACTTCCCGTCCGAGTCCGCGCTGAGCGCGGCCTTGCCAGTGGAGAATGCCTGCGAGTTGGCGGTCACACTCCGCTCCGCGTTGTTCCCGCAGGCCACGCTGACCGTGACCGACTGTCCGGGAGCCGCCGCGGCCGGGCTGACCAGGATCGGCTCAGCGGCCTTGACCGCCGTCTCGGGCGTCGCGGAACCGATTGCCGCCGGGACCGCGACCGCGACCAGAGCCGAGCCTCCTAGCAGAGCTGCGGCCGTACGCGAGATGCGCATGCCCGTACCTCCAGGTTCTCGGGCGCAGCCGGGGACTTGGTCGTCCACGTGATCGAACGACTACGCCCTGTCGCCCAAGACGCTAGGCAGCGCCGACACCGGCGGCCACTGCACGGGCCCGTTCGGGTAGACCACCGCCCGGCACGGCCCACGGGGCCATACGGGCTACAGCGCCAGGTCCACCACCACGGGCGCGTGGTCCGAGGTGCCCTTGCCCTTGCGGGCCTCGCGGTCGACGTAGCTGTCGCTGACGGCCTCGACGAAGGGCTTGTTGCCGTAGGTGAGGTCGATCCGCATGCCGCGGTTCTTGGGGAAGCAGAGGGCGCGGTAATCCCAGTAGGTGTACGGGCGGTCGTACTTCAGCGGGCGGGGCACGACGTCCTGCAGGCCGGCCGTCTGAAGGGCGGCGAGGGCGGCCCGCTCACGCTCGGTGACATGGGTGAGGCCCTCGAAGGCCGCGCGGTCGTAGACGTCCTCATCGGTCGGGGCGACGTTGAAGTCACCGAGCACGGCGAACGGACGGGCCCCGGCGGCGTCCTCCAGGACGGACCGGCGCAGCGTCTCCAACCAGTCCAGCTTGTAGCGGTAGTGGGCGTGGTCGACCTCGCGGCCGTTGGGCACGTACACCGACCAGACCCGGACCGGTCCGCAGGTGGCCGCGATGGCGCGCGGCTCGGTCTCGGGAAGCAGAGCGTCGTCGGCCAGGTAGCCGGGTTGCTCGGGCAGGCCACGGACGACGTCGGTGAGGCCGAGCTTGGAGAGGATCGCCACGCCGTTCCACCGGCCGGTGCCGTGGGCGGCCGCCTCGTACCCGAGCTCCTTGACCGCCTCGAAGGGGAAGGAGCCGGTGGCGCACTTGAGCTCCTGGAGGCAGAGCACGTCCGGCTTGGCGCCGTCGAGCCACTCCAGCAGCTTGGGGAGCCGGGCGGTCACGGAGTTGATGTTCCAGGTGGCGATTCGGACGGTCACGGGCGGCCTTCCCGGGCATGCGGAGCTGGTGCGGACAACGGACGGAAACCCTCGACAGGGATCCCACCCGAACATACCGCCCGCCGCCGACAACCCGTCGTGGCGTCGGGTCGGCCGGGCAGCGCCGGCGCCGGTCCCGGCGGTCCTACCGTCCGCCCCTTCCGAACGACGGGGCAGCACCACGACCGCCATCGGCTCCTCCGGACCGCCCGCAGCGTGGCCTACGGTTCGTCACTTCACCGAAGTGACACACGATGTAACGGTTGACTACACGAAATGCAGATAATCCGAAGAAGGCGACGATCACTTCGATAGCTTGCGGCCCGTCTCCCCGCTCCCCGCAAGCCCGAAGGACGTCGCAGCGACCGTGTACCAGCCACCACACTCCCCGCACTCGTACCCCGCACCGCCCCAACCGCCACCGCTCCGCCCCTGGTGGCAGCGGCGCCCGGTGCAGGTACTCGCGCTGATCTTCCTGCCGGTGGCGACCTTCGTGATCACCTGGAGCTGGCCGCGCGCCCTGTGGAAGCGGCTCGTCAGCACCGTCCTCGCCCTCTTCAGCTGCCTCGTGTGGCTGGGCGCCGTGGTCGGCCCGGCGCCCAGCCAGGCCACTCCTGACACGCCGTCGGCCGTGACCTCCGCGGCGGCCTCCGCGCCCAGCCCGTCGCCGTCACCGACGCCCTCGCCGGACGCGGCCGGCACGTCCCCGACCCCGCCCCCCTCACCGACTCCCACCGCAGCCGCCCCGGACCCGGCGCCGGAGGAGAGCCACGGCGACTCCGCCTCCACCGGCGGGTCATCCGCCACCGGCGGGGGCACCTCGTCCGGGGGCACCGGCTCCGGCGGCACCTCGTCCGGCGGTTCGGGCTCGGGAGGTTCGGGCTCGGGCGGTTCGGGCTCGGGCGGTTCGGGCTCGGGCGGTGGCCACTCGTCCGGAGGCACCGGCTCCGGCGGCAGCTCCACGGGCGGCGGCTCGGGCCCGGTCGTCCACCCGGGCGCGTTCTGCTCCCTCGAAGGAGCCACCGGTGTCACCTCGAAGGGCACACCCATGGTCTGCGGCCGGGCCTCCGACGGCCGGGACCGCTGGCACGCCGCCTGACGGATCGCCTGCCCGGCCGCCCCGCCCAGCCGGGACCTGCCCGGCCCCTTGCCCACCACGCCCGACGCAACCGAGGCGCCCGGCTCAGGCCAGGTGGGCCCGTTCGGAGCGCCGGCGCTTGATGGTGCGGAATCGCCGGGCGACCTGGCGGGCGAGGTCGGCGGCGCCGACCAGGCCGGCCTCGTTGCCGAGGGCCGCGTGCACGATCTGCGCCTCGGGGCGGAAGCCGCGGCCGGTGAGGGTGCGTTTGAAAGCCTCCTGGGCCGGGCCGAGCAGCAGGTCGCCCGCGTCCGAGACGCCGCCGCCGATGACGAACCGTCCGGGGTCGAGGGCGGCGGCCAGGTTGGCGATGCCGACGCCGAGCCAGTGACCGATGTCGTAGAGGAGTTCGACGGCGACCGGGTCGCCCGCCCGGGCGGCCTCGGTGACCAGCGGGCCGGTGATGCCCTCCCGAGTGCCGCCCGCGCGGGCGAGCAGCGGCTCGACCACCGGCGACTCCTCCTCGACCAGCGAGCGTGCCTCCCGGACCAGCGCGTTGCCGGAGGAGTACTGCTCCCAGCAGCCCCGGTTGCCGCAAGGGCAGCGGTGTCCGCCCGGGACGACCTGCATGTGGCCGAACTCGCCCGCCAGGCCGTACTTGCCGCGGTCCACGAAGCCGTCCCGGACCACCGCGCCGCCGATGCCCGTGCCGAGGGTGATCATGACCATGTGGTCCTCGCCCCGGCCGGCCCCGAACCGCCACTCGGCCCAGGCGGCGGCGTTGGCGTCGTTCTCCACCACCACCGGGAAGCGGAACCGCTCGCTCAGGGCCTCCTGCAGCGGTTCGTTGCGCCAGTTCAGGTGCGGCGCGAAGAGGACCCGCGAGCGGTCCGCGTCCACCCAGCCGGCCGCGCCGATGCCGACCGCGTGGACGTCGTGCCGGTCCGCCAGCTCCAGCACCAGTTCGACGATGACGTCCTCGACCACCTTGGCGCTCTTGCTCTTGTCCGGGGTCTCGGTCCGCAGCCGGTCGATCACCTTGCCCTCGCCGTCGACCACTCCGGCGACCACCTTGGTGCCGCCGATGTCCACGCCGATGGTGGGCAGCCGCAGCACGCTCGGGGGCAGTGCGCGCCGGCGCCGGTCGGCGTTGCGCGGGCCGAGGCCGAACAGGGTGGGCAGCACTGGCGGCCTGGCGGTGCCGCTCGGGATGACGGTCACGTCGGCGGATGCTCCTTCGGGTCGGTACGACCGAGCTCGTGGGAGAGTTCGGCCAGGTCGGAGCCGCCCGCCATCTCGGTGGTGAGCTGTTCCAGGTTGATCTCCGAGCGCGGATGGCTACCCGCCATCCTCCCTCGTTTGAGCAGGGTGAAGTGGTCGCCCACCAGATAGGCGTGGTGCGGGTTGTGAGTGATCAGCACCACGCCGAGCCCGGCGTCCCGGGCGGCGGCGACGTACTTGAGCACCACGCCGGACTGCTTGACACCGAGTGCGGCCGTCGGCTCGTCCAGGATCAGCGCCTTGGCGCCGAAGTGGACGGCCCGGGCGATCGCCACGCACTGGCGCTGGCCGCCGGAGAGGGTGCCGATCGGTTGGTCCACGTCCTGCAGGTCGATGCCCATCTTCTCCAGGGCTTCCTGGGTGATGCGGCGCATCCGGGGTACGTCGAGGCGGAAGCGGCCGAGTTCGGCGCCGAGGAAGAAGTTCCGCCAGACCGGCATCAGCGGGACCACGGCCAGGTCCTGGTAGACCGTGGCGATGCCGCGGTCCAGCGCCTGTCGGGGCGAGCTGAGCCGGACCTGTTCGCCGGCGATGGCGTAGCTGCCCTCGTCGTGCTGGTGCAGTCCGGCGATGATCTTGATCAGGGTGGACTTGCCCGCGCCGTTGTCGCCCAGCACGCAGCTGATCCGCCCCTGCTCGACCGTCAGCGAGACGCCCTCCAGCGCCCGGACGGCCCCGTAGTCCTTGCCGACCTCGTTGAGTTCCAGCAGTGTCACTTGCCCGGCCCCCGCTCCGCCCGTCGCTTGACCCAGTGGTTCAGCAGCGCGGCCAGCAGCAGCATCGCGCCGAGGAAGAACTTGAACCAGTCCGGATTCCACTCGGCGTAGACGATGCCCTTGCTGGTCATGCCGAAGATCAGTGCGCCGAGCGCGGAGCCGACCACCGAACCGTAGCCGCCGGTGATCAGGCAGCCGCCGATCACCGCCGCCACGATGTAGATCAGCTCGTTGCCGACGCCCTCCCCCGACTGCACGGTGTCGAAGGAGAACAGCAGGTGCTGCCCGAGCACCCAGGCGCAGAACCCGACGCCGAGGTACAGGAAGGTCTTGGTCCGGGCCACCGGGACCCCGACCGCGCGGGCGGCCGCGGCGTCGCCGCCGACCGCGAAGATCCAGTTGCCGAAGCGGGTGCGCAGCAGGATCCAGCTGCCGAGCAGCATCAGGCCGAGCCACCACCACACCGTGGCCTTCAGGGTCAGCCCGCCGATGGTGACCTCGGAGGCGAACAGCCAGTGGCAGGAGGCGAAGCCCTGCATGTCGGCGATCGACTTGGTGGAGACCGTGCCGGAGATCACCTTGGTGACGCCCAGGTTGGCGCCGGTGAGCATCAGGAAGGTGCCCAGCGTCACGATGAAGCTGGGCAGGCCGGTCCGGGCCAGCAGCCAGCCGTTCAGCGCGCCGATCCCCAGCGCGACCGCCAGCGAGACCAGCGCCCCGACCCAGGTGATCGCGGTGAACTGGTAGGAGATCATCGAGGAGGTCAGCGCGGCGGTGGTGACCGCGACCCCGGCCGAGAGGTCGAACTCGCCGCCGATCATCAGCAGCGCCACCGGCACCGCCATGATCCCGATGGTGGAGGCGGTGTAGAGCACGGTGCCGATCGAGGAGGGCCGCAGGAAGCTCTCCGCCGCCAGGGAGAAGAAGGCGAAGACCGCGACGGCGGCGAGCAGTGCGCCGAGTTCCGGGCGGGAGTGGTGGTGCCGGCGGCGCAGCGGCCGCTCCTGGGCGAGTACGTCGGTGCCGCTCATCGGGTACCCCGCGCGACGTACTGGGCGAGCGCGGGGGCGTCGTCCTTGGTGAGTACCTGGGGTCCGGTGAGCACCGGCTTGCCGCCGCCGAGGGCGTCCAGGTTGTAGCGGTGGAGCCAGAGCAGGTCCACACCCTCGTAGCCCTGGAGGTAGGGCTGCTGGTCCACGGCGAAGCCGATGGTGCCCGACTTCAGTCCGTCCACCACCTGGGTGTTGAGGTCGAAGGTGTCCACCTCGACGTTGCGCCCCGCGTCCTTGACCGCCTGCAGTCCGGTGGCGGCGAGCGTGGCGCTGAGGGTGAGGACGGTGTCCAGGTCGGGGTCGGCCTGGAGCTTGGCGGCGATCGCCGACCGGGCGTCGGGCAGGTTGACCCCGTTCACGTAGAGGGTCTCCAGCTGCCCGTTGAACGCGCCCTTGGCGCCGGAGCAGCGCTGCTCCTGGCCGATGTTGCCCTGCTCGTGGATCACGCACAGGACGTCCTTGCGGCCCCGGGTGCCCAGGGCCGTGCCGGCCGCCTGCCCGGCGGTGGTCTCGTCCTGCCCGATGTGGGTGAGCGCGCCGAAGCGGGCGGAGAACTCCTGGCCGGAGTTGATGCTGATCACCGGGATGCCGGCGGCCTTGGCCCGGGCCAGCGGGGCGGCCATCGCCTCGCCCTTGGCCAGCGTGACCAGGATCCCGTCGACCTTCTGGTCGATGGCGGCGTCGACCAGCTGGACCTGGCCCTGGGTCTGCGCGTCGTTGGAGTAGAGGAAGGTGATGTTGTCCTTGGCCGCGGCCTGTTCGGCGCCCTTGCGGACGGTGTCCCAGAAGGCGTCGCCCGCCCCGGCGTGGGTGATCATGGCGATCTTCCAGCGGGGGGTGTCGACCGCGCCGCCCGCCGTGCTCGCCGCCCGGCTGCGGGCCTGCTCGGCGCGGAGGCCGCCGGTACTGCTGCAGCCTGCCGTCAGCAGGGCAAGGGCGAGGAGCATCGTTACGGTTCGTGGCATGCCTCCTATTGTCGGTGTGCCTTCCCCCAGGTCGGCACAGGCCCCGCACCGCGCCGCCGCGCGGGTGACGGTACGGCAGGTTCGCAAAGTCCGCAGCAGGGCCTGGGCCGTTGGACGCGCCTCCCGGGGCAGGTGGCAGACTTGTCCCCGCACTTAGCCGGTTCCCAGCAACATGTGACGTTCCTCTCAGCTTTCCATCAGCTTCAAGAGCAACTGATCTCCCGTTCGAGACCGTCTGATCCCATCGGTGCGCGTGCCGGGCAAGCGGAGCCCGGGCGGCCTGCAACCCGGATACGAGAAGTTAGATGCAACTGACAGGTAAACCATTTCTGATCCTCACGATCGTCCTCGTGCCGATCTCGATCGCGGTTGCCATGCTGCTCTGGGGGCGGGTTCGCGGTCCCAAGCCGCTGCAGTTCCTGACCCGGCTGATCATGATCCTGTTCACGCAGATCACGGCCGTACTAATGGTCTTCGTACTCGTCAACAACGCCAACCTGATCTACGGGAACTGGGACGACCTGCTGGGTACCGGCAACCACATCCGGGCCGTGCCCGAGGTGCCGAAGGAGGACCCGAACGCCGCTCCCGGCAAGGGCGCCTCGGACCGGCCCAAGGTCATCCAGCAGTTCAAGTCGGTCGACGACCCCAAGGTCCCCAAGGACGTCAAGACCACCGACCTGAAGGGCCAGCTCTCCGGCGTGGACGGCGAGGTCGTGGTCTGGACTCCGCCGCAGTACGACGACCCGGCGTACAAGGACAAGAAGTTCCCGGTCGTCGAGCTGCTGCCGGGCTGGCCGGGCTCCTCCTCCACCTGGTACGGCTCGCTGCACGTCACCACCAAGCTCAAGCCGCTGATGGAGAACGGCCAGGTCGCCCCGTTCATCCTGGTCTCGCCGCGCACCCAGCTGCTGGGCACCACCACCGACACCGGCTGCGCCGACGTCCCCGGCAAGGTCAACGCGGAGACCTGGCTCACCCGTGACGTGCCGCAGATGATCACGGACAACTTCCGGGTGGACGACTCCGCCGACCGCTGGGCCGTGGCCGGGTACTCCGCCGGTGGCCACTGCGCCGAGAAGCTCGCCGTCTCGCACCCCAACCGCTACCGGGCCGGCATCAGCCTCTCCGGCTACAACGACCCGGCCGCGGAGGAGGCTTCGCTCACCGCGAAGGACCCGCACCTGAGGGAGATCTCCAACCCGCTGAACATCCTGAAGACCGCCGCCGCCCCGCCGAAGGTCGCGCTCTTCATGGCCGGCGCCAAGGCCGACGGCTACGAGGCCGGCCTCGCCGTGAAGGCCGCCGCCAAGGCGCCGACCACGGTGACCGTCCAGGAGCTCACCGGCCCGCACACCACGGACGTCTGGAGCAACGTGCTCCCCGAGGCGTTCAAGTGGCTGACGGGGATCATCCCGGTCCAGCACTGACCCGGACACAGCACGAGGGGCCCGCCGAAACGTTTCGGCGGGCCCCTCGCGTACTCCCAGGCCGCACTCGGGAACGGTTCACTCGCCGCCCAGCACTCTCCCAGCCCCGGTCAGTCGGCGACGGCGGCCCGGCGCCTGCCGAGCTGTCGGCGCGGCCACGGGAACAGCCTGAGTGAACGCTTCGCCGCCAGGTCCTCCATCCAGCCGAAGCAGAGGACGAACAGGGCGATCAGCGGGATAGCGATCATCAACGGGAACCAGTGGCTGCGCAGCAGCCACTGGCCGTGCTGGAACATGAAGTCGATGTCCCAGAGCCGGTCGATGATCGGGATGGCCAGCACCAGCGCGGTGTTGTGCCACAGGTAGACACTGACGGCCCGTGCGTTCAGCAGGCTGATCAGACCGTTCCAGCGTTCCAGTGGCCGCGGCCAGCGCTCCCAGGACGGGCTGAGGTGGAGCAGCAGCAGGACGTACCCGAAGGACCAGACCGCCTGGGCGATCGGGACGCTGTCCAGGTCGCTGGGGACGGTCGGGTCGTCCACCGGCCGGCTGAGCAGCCACCACAGGCCCGCCACCATGATCAGCGGCGCCATCGACGGGGCCAGGTACTGCGGCAGCTTGCGCAGCAGGCCCTCCTGGTGGGCCATGCCGAGGATCCAGCAGGAGCCGAAGGTGGTGAAGTCGGTGACGGTCTCCCAGATCCTCCCCTCCTGGTCGAACAGGCCGGAGTTGATCAGGATCGACAGCGCGAGCGGGGTGAACACCGTGATCCACGGCTGCCTGCGCAGCGCCTTCAGCATCAGCGGCGAGAGCAGCACGTACCAGAGGTAGGCCCGCAGGTACCACAGCGGCACCGCGATCTGCTCGGCCCAGGTCGGCTCGACGATGCCGTGGAAGCCGTGCAGGTTGTCGCCGAACGGCGGGGTGCTCACCGGCAGCACCCAGAACGCCAGCTCGCCCCACCAGACGGCCGGGTGCCCGTCGGACTCCGGGCCCCAGCCGTCCAGCACCATCACGGTGATCAGGATCGCGCCGAACAGCCACATCGGCGGCAGCAGCCGGCGCAGTCGCCCCCGGATGACGCTGAGCGCCGGGCGGCTGAGCGAACGGGCCATCAGCGATCCGGCCAGCGCGAACATCACGCCCATCGACGGGAAGACCAGCGGCAGCCAGGCCCAGCCGAAGTTGTGGTAGAGCACCACCCGGCCCAGGGCCAGGGCCCGCAGCAGGTCGAGGTAGCGGTCGCGCCCGCCCTTGCGGGGCGCGGGCGCGTCCTCGGCGGCCTGCTCGGCCGGGAGGCTCTCGGGGGCCGGCCGGGGGATCCGCAGCTGGAGGGTCTCGGAGTGCAGGTCCGGGACGAAGGCGTAGGACTCGGACATGCTCAGGCCTCCACGATCGGCGCGGCGACCTCGCCGGTGCGCCGTAGTTTCTGCCAGCGGAGCCGGCCGCCGGTCACCGCCGTGATCGAGGACTGGAGCAGCACCAGGTACATCAGCTGCCGGTAGACCACCTGCTGGACCGGCAGGGTGACCAGGTGCCAGGGCTTCTCGCCGTCCAGCCGGAAGGCGTACCAGGCGAGGCCGCCCTGGACCAGCAGCACGGCCGCCCAGGCGCCGAGGGTGGCCGGCGCGTCCACGAAGAGCACCCCGTAGAGGAGGAACAGGTCGATCAGCGGGGCGAGCAGCGGAGCCAGCACGCCGAAGAGCACCACCAGCGGCAGGCCGACCCGGCCGAAGCGGCCCGCCGGGCCCCGGTCGAGGACGGCTCGGCGGTGCTTCCACATCGCCTGCATCGTGCCGTAACTCCACCGGTAGCGCTGCGACCACAGCTGCTGCATGCTGGCCGGCGCCTCGGTCCAGGCCCTGGCCCGCTCGGCGTAGACCACCCGCCAGCCCTGGCAGAGCATGGCCATGGTGATGTCGGTGTCCTCGGCCAGGGTGTCGTCGCTCATGCCGCCGACCTGGACCAGGGCGCTGCGGCGGAACGCGCCGATCGCCCCGGGGATGGTCGGCATGATGTTGAGCGAGTCGTACATCCGGCGGTCGAGGTTGAAGCCCATCACGTACTCGATGTGCTGCCAGGCGCCGATCAGGGTGTCCCGGTTGCCGACCTTGGCGTTGCCTGCGACCGCGCCGACGCCCGGATCGGCGAACGGCTGGATCAACTCCCGTACGGTGGACGGCTCGAAGACGGTGTCGCCGTCCATCATCACCACGATGTCGTGGGAGGCGTTGGCGATGCCGTTGTTGAGGGCGGTGGACTTGCCGCCGTTGGGCTGCCGGATCAACCGGACGCCTGGCAGGGCGAGTTCCTCGACGATCTCCGAGGTGCCGTCGGTGGACCCGTCGTCGATGACGACGATCTCGATCGGATGGTCGCTGGCCGCCAGTGAGTTGAGGGTGTTGGCGATGCACTCGCGCTCGTTGTAGGCGGGGACCAGCACCGTGGCGGGCGCGGTCACCGGTGGTCCCCAGGAGAAGTCGGGGCGGCGCGAGCGGCGGGCGTGGCGGGTGGCCAGCACCAGCATCAGCGCGAACCGGGCGAAGACCAGTGCGCCGACCACCGCCAGCAGCCCAACCAGCCAGGGCAGCACCTGGACGGAGAACTGGGTGCAGAGGATGAACGCCTTCCCCGCCCAGAGCTGGTAGCCGTGCACCGGGACCATGGTGGCGGAGGTGCCGAGCGCCTCGCCGATGCTCGCGAAGCGGTAGTTCTCGGCCTGGAGCTTGTCGATGATCTGGCCGAGCGCCGCCACCGTCTGGGAGCGGTCGCCGCCGGCGTCGTGCAGCAGGATCAGTTCGCCCTTGCCGGGCACCTTTGGCATCGCGGCCTTGACGATCGCGTCCACGCCGGGGCGCTTCCAGTCGTCGGTGTCCGAGTCGATGAAGGCGGTGAGGTAGCCGCGCCTGCCGACGTCCTTGGTCACCGGCCAGGTCCAGTCGTCCAGCGCGTCCGCGGTGGAGGAGTACGGCGGGCGGAAGAGCGAGGAGTGCACGCCCGCGACCCCGGCCAGCGCCAGCTGGGTCTGGCCGAGCTCCCAGCCGAGCCTGGTCCTGGACTGCAGCGCCAGGTCGGGGTGGGTGAAGGTGTGCACCCCGATCTCGTGACCGCCGGCCACGATCTTCCGGATCAGGTCCGGATTGTGCGCGGTCATCGAGCCGGTGACGAAGAAGGTGGCATGGATGTGGCGGGCCGCCAGCAGATCGAGGATCTTCGGCGTCCACTTCGGGTCCGGGCCGTCGTCGAAGCTCAGCACCACGGTGTGGTCGGGGACGGAGTAGCTGACCGGGTGGTCGTTCTTGTCCCCGCGGGCGTCGACGATCGGCCCGCCGGTCAGCAGGTTCGGCGGCACCGTGGTCTTGTCGACCGAGACGGCGATCCGCTCGTCGTGGAAGACCTCGTTGGTGGCCATGCCGCGCAGCACCAGCATGGCGAGCAGGCAGACCAGCAGTGACACCGGCAGGAAGAAGCGCAGAGGCGGGGCGGCTAGCCGGCGCGGCCGAAGGACAGACTGCCGTCTGCGCTGATGGCGGGACATGGGGTACCTGGATCCGGGACGTGGGTGAGGTAGGTGGTGGCTGGGCCGGACCGTGGGCCGCGGCTTCGCCGGGCGGCTTCCGGCCGCCGGGCGGGGTGGGTCAGTGGTGGCTGGCCTGGGCCGTGGGCTGCGGCTTCGCCGGGTGGTTGCCGGTCGCCGGCGTGGGTGAGTGGGTGCTGTGCGCCGTCACCGCGGTCGGCTTGCCGCCCGCGGGGCTCGCCGAGCGCGAGGCGCTCGGCGAGGGCTTCGCGCTGCCCGCTGCCGCGCTGTGGGATGCCGACGGGCCGGCGGCCGGGGCCGAACCGGTGGCCGGTGGCGGGCTCCCCATCGGTGAACCGAGCGCGGTGGGCAGACCGGTGCCGCTCGGTCCGGGGCTCGCGATGGTGCTGGACGGCTGGGGCGGCACCTGCAGGGCCGGGGCCTGGGACTGCAGGCCGATCAGACTGCTGCTGAGCGCCGCCGCGACCATCGCGCTGGCCAGCCCGACCACCCAGCCGAAGCCGCGCAGCCTGCGGCCGCGGGCACCGGACTGGTCGACGAAGACCGGTGAGTGGTCCGCCGGCGGGGGGATCGGTCCGGGATCGGGGTGCTCGGACCGAAGAAGAGTGGGTGCCACCGAGGGCGGGCCTTTCCGAAGGGGTGGAGCTGCGGCGTCTGACGCAAGGGGGGACGGTAATGCACGCTCATTAGATAAATCAGCGTCAATGTTCGATTTGGGTGGATCTGTGCACCTCTTGTGATCTGATCGCAATTCCTCCTGGAACATGACACTTCACGCGCCGGTGCGATGACCTCATAGGATGCGCGGAAGCCGGCCGATGCGACCGGCCCGAACCATCCCGCTCAGGAACGGCCACCCTTGATCAGAACCGCTCCCGCCGCCCGTGGATCCCGGCTCCGGCCCCACCGCGCGGCCGCCCTGGCCGTAGCCGTGCCGCTGCTCCTCACGGCCTGCAGTTCATCCGGTGGCACCGCCGCGGCTCCGGCGAGCGGCGCGGCTTCCGCCGCCCCGACGGCCCCGCCGTCGGCCCCGCCCTACGACGTCTCCGCCCTGCGCAAGCCGGGCGGCCGGCTGTTCGGCGTGGCGTCCGACGGGGCGGTCGGCGATCTCGCGCCGGTCAACGCGTTCGGCGCCAAGGCCGGGCACCCGCCGGACATCCGCGAGTACTACCAGGAGTGGGGCGACGACTTCGATCCCGCGGGCAACGCCAAGCTGTGGGGCAACGGCCAGGTGCCGATGCTCAGCTGGGTCCCCGAGCAGGCCCCGCTCGCCAGGATCGCCTCCGGCGGCGAGGACGCCTACCTCACCAGGTTCGCCCAGCAGGTCCGCTCGTACCAGGGACCGCTGGTGATCAGCTTCGCGCCGGAGATGAACGGCGGCTGGACCGCCTGGGGACCGGGCCACGCGACGGCGGCGGACTTCGTCAGCGCCTGGCGGCACGTCCACGACGTCTTCCGGGCCCAGGCCACCACCAACGTGATCTGGGTCTGGACCCCGCACGTCAGCGACTCCGGCACACCGGCGGCTCTGCGCCCGTACTTCCCCGGCGACGACTACCTCGACTGGGTCGGCCTGATCGGCTACTACGGCCCGCAGGACGGCAGCGACTACCGCACCCTGTTCACCCCGACCATCCGTACCGTCAGGTCCTTCTCCGCCAAACCCCTGCTCATCGCCGAGACCGGCGTCGCCGAGGGCCCGCGCAAGGTGGCCCAGATCGACGACCTGTTCGCGGGCGCAGCGGCCAGCGACGGCATGGCCGGCCTGGTCTGGTACGACCTGAGCAGGCAGTGGCCGGGCAGCAAGCAGCCGACCGACTGGCGGGTGGACAGCTCACCGGCGGCGGCCGCCGAGGTCGCCAAGGCGGCCGCCGCGCAGAAGTTCGGCTTCCGGGTCGCTCCCTGACCCGGCGCGCGCTCGGCGGCGCGGGGCCCACCCGCCCGGGTACCCGCGCCGCTCAGGCCAGTTCGAGGGCCAGGTAGAAGTCGACCCGGTCCTCCAGGCGGGAGAGGTCGCGTCCGGTCAGCTCCTCGATCCGACCGATCCGGTAGCGCAGGGTGTTGACGTGGACGTGGAGCCCGGCCGCACAGCGGGTCCAGGAGCCGTCCGAGCGCAGGAAGGCCTCCAGGGTGCGGACCAGGTCGGCCTGGTGCTCGAGGTCGTAGGCGATCACCTTGTCCAGCAGGCGGCTTCGGAAGGCGCGCCTGACCTCGTCCGGGACGGCGGCCAACAGCAGGACATGCGAGGCGAGTTCCTCGGGACCAGCGACGCAGACCCGGCCGATCCTGGCGGCGGCGATCCGGCGGGCGTGCCTGGCCTCCTCCAGGGCGCCGCGCAGTCCGCCGGCCTCCGAGGCGGGAGCGGAGACACCGAGGGTGATCCGGCCCTCGGAGCCGATTCCGGCCTCCAGCGGGGCGAGCAGTTCGCGCAACGCCTCGGCAGGGACGCCGGTTTCGAAGGCGGGCAGCACCACCACGGCGCCGGTGCCGGCGCCGGCCACCAGCGCGCGGTCGGTGGCATCGGTGAGAGCTTCCTCCAGGATTGAGCGCACCACCCCCTCGGGTAGACCTGTACCTTCGGCGCTGAGCACCAGCCAACTGCCGTCCGCGGTGAGCGACTTCTGCTCCGGGCCCTCGAACCGGGCGGCCATGGCCGCGGAGGCGTACAGCGTCCTGCTGATCTCGGTCGGGTCGGCGTCGCGCTGGAGCAGCGTCAGCACCTCGTCGGCCAGCCGGCGGCGCAGCCGGCGGCCCTCGTCGCGCCGGGTGCGCTCGGCGGCGACCAGCCGGGCCAGGTTCTCGGCCAGCTGCTGGCGCTTGGTGGTCCACTCGGTGACGTCGCCGGCCACCACGAGCACCCAGTCGGCCAGCGGCGATTCACTCTCGGGGGTGGCGGAGGCGGGTAGCAGCGAGTACGAGCCGGAGGCCAGCCGGGCCCGGTGCGGGGGGCGGCGGCGCTGCCGCCGGGCGCCGAGGTGGGCGCGGACCAGCTGGTCGCGGTCCGCGGCCGGGAGCCGGTCGGCCGGTCCGGCGACCACCCGTCCGGTGGGGGCGAGCACCCAGCAGTCCAGGTCCAGGTCGCCGCCGAGCAGGTCCAGCACGGCGTCCAGCCCGCCGCCGCCCGCGGCGGAGACCAGCAGCCGGTGCCGGTCGACCAGGGCGGCGAGGTCGGCGGCCCGGTCGGCGGAGACCTGGCGGCCGATGAACTCGGTGAGGGTGGAGAAGGCGATGTCGTCGGGGACGGCGAGCAGCGGCAGCCGGTGCCGGCGGCAGGCCTCCACCAGGTCCTCGGGCACCGGGCCGACCTCGGCCTCACCGGCCGCGAGCGCGACCGCGCCGCCGGCCACGAGGGTCCGCACGAACCGTTCGGAGTCCTCGGGCCCGCCTCGCCAGAGCATCCCGGTGAGCACCAGCTCGCCGCCGTGCAGGTAGCGGCCCGGGTCCTGCAGGTCCGTGGTCATGACACCGCTGACCTGCCGGTCGAGCTCTTCCTCGGCGGCGAGCAGGCGCAGCCGAGGGGCACCGGGGGCGAGCAGGTCACGGACGCGCATCCGCAGACTCCTTCGTCTGAGTGAGGGTGAGCGGGTCACAGTGTGCCCGGGGCCGATCGGTCGGTGTCACGTACCGGTCGGCATCCGGGCCACGGGCCCGTAGCTTCGGAATCACGGCCGGATTACGGTCGTAGGTAGCGCTGGACGGTCCGCTCCACAGGGCGATTGTCCGCCTTAGAGGAACGTACAGGATGTCCGACAGGAGCAGGGCAAGGGCTTCATGCCATCGGTGACTGCCAGTGGGCCCGGTCACAGCGGTTCACTGGCCACACGCCGCCGGACGCACCCCGGTGACCGGACGCGACCACCCGGCAACGAGGCGGCAGCACGGTCCGGACACCCGGTCGCAGGGCACTGTGCCCACGGTCCGGTCGGCGACGAGTTGAGGAGACACCCGCATGGAGTTCCTTCGGCCCGCCACCTGGGACGAGGCGCTCGCGGCGAAGGCCGAGCACCCGACCGCACTGCCCATCTCGGGTGGTACGGACGTCATGGTCGAGCTGAACTTCGACGTGCACCGGCCATCCGCGATTCTCGACCTGAACCGCATCACCGAGCTCACCGAGTGGTCGATCGACGGCGACGTGGTGCGGCTCGGCGCCTCGGTCCCGTACACCCGGATCATCAACGAGCTGTCCGGTCCGCTGCCGGGCCTCGCCCTGGCGGCGCACACGGTCGGCTCCCCGCAGATCCGCAACCGCGGCGGGGTCGGCGGCAACCTCGGCGCGGCCTCGCCCGCCGGCGACTCGCACCCCGCGCTGCTGGCGGCCGGACGCGACGTGTTCGTCGAGGCGGCCACGCTGCGCGGCACCCGGATGATCCCGATCGACGACTTCTACGTCGGGGTGAAGCGCAACTGCCTGGAGGCCGACGAGCTGATCCGCGCGGTGCACATCCCGGTCGCCGACGGCCCGCAGCAGTTCTCGAAGATCGGCACCCGCAACGCGATGGTGATCGCGGTCTGCGCCTTCGGGTTCGCGCTGCACCCCAGGACCCGCACCGTCGGAACCGGCATCGGCTCGGCCGCCCCCACCCCGCGCCGCGCCGTCGAGGCCGAGGAGTACTTGCAGGGCGTGCTGGCCCGGCGGGGCCTGTGGGAGTCGGGCGAGCTGCTCGGCGCCGAGGTGATCCAGGAGTTCGGCGAGCTGGTCAAGGCCGCCGCCTCCCCGATCGACGACGTCCGGGGCACCGCCGACTACCGGCGGCACGCGCTGGCCGTGATGGCCCGCCGCACCCTCACCTGGACCTGGAACGACTACGGCAAGCAGATCAGGAGCGCGGCATGAGGGTCACTTTCACCGCCAACGGCAAGCCGGTGGAGGCGGACGACGTCTGGGAGGGCGAGAGCCTGCTGTACGTGCTGCGCGAGCGGGTCGGCCTGCCGGGCTCGAAGAACGCCTGCGAGCAGGGCGAGTGCGGTTCCTGCACGGTCTATCTTGACGGCGTCCCGGTCTGTTCGTGCCTGGTCGCAGCCGGCCAGGTTCAGGACCGCGAGGTCCGCACCGTCGAGGGCCTGACCGGTGAGAACGGCGAGCTGGGCCTGGTCCAGCAGGCCTTCGTCGACGCCGGCGCCGTGCAGTGCGGCTTCTGCACCCCGGGGCTGCTGGTGCAGACCGACGCGCTGCTGGAGCAGGACCCGCAGCCGAGCGACGCCGACATCCGCGAGGCGCTGTCGGGCAACCTGTGCCGCTGCACCGGCTACGAGAAGATCATGGACGCGGTGCGGCTCGCCTCCGCCCGCAAGTGCGCGAAGGGTTCTGGGGCATGAGCGAGCGGAGCGAGCGAACCATTCGGCACAGCGCCTGGCGGAGCCACCGCACGAGCGGAGCAAGGGCGGGTGGACCGAGCACCCGCACGATCCAGGGTCAGAAGAACCTCCAGGACATCCGCCAGGCGAGCAAGGACGGCATCGGCGGCTCGCCGCTGCGCCCGGACGGCACGCTCAAGGTCAAGGGCGAGTTCGCGTACTCCTCCGACCTGTGGCACGAGGACATGCTCTGGGGCATGGCGCTGCGCTCGCCGCACCCCCGGGCCGACATCCTGGGCGTGGACGTCTCCGAGGCCCTCAAGGTCCCCGGCGTCTACGCGGTGCTGACCCACCAGGACATCCCGGGTTCCAAGTACTACGGCCTGGAGATCCAGGACCAGCCGGCCCTGGCCATCGACAAGGTCCGCTACCACGGCGAGGCGATCGCGCTGGTCGCGGCCGACCACCCGGAGACGGCCCGCCGCGCGGTGAGGAAGATCAAGGTCGAGTACCGGGTGCACGCTCCGATCGTCACCGAGGAGCAGTGCCTCCACCCGGAGAAGTACGGGTACGTCCACGAGCCGCACGAGTACAAGTCGCACGCCTCCGGCAACCTCGTGCACTCGCAGAAGCTGGTCTCGGGGCTCGGCGTGAGTGACGAGGTCCGTGCCCTGGCGGACGTCATCGTCAGCGGTGACTACGAGGTCGGCATGCAGGACCAGGCCTTCCTCGGCCCGGAGTCCGGCCTCGCCGTCCCTGCCGAGGACGGCGGCATCGACCTCTACATCGCCACCCAGTGGCTGCACGTGGACCGTCAGCAGATGGCGCCCGTGCTGGCCCTGCCGCAGGAGAAGGTCCGCCTCACCCTGGCCGGTGTCGGCGGCGCCTTCGGCGGCCGAGAGGACCTGTCGATGCAGATCCACGCCTGTCTGCTGGCCCAGCACACCGGCAAGCCGGTCAAGATCGTCTACTCCCGGGACGAGTCCTTCTTCGGCCATGTGCACCGCCACCCGGCGAAGATGCACTACGAGCACGGTGCCACCCGGGACGGCAAGCTGGTCTTCGCCGACGCCCGGATCGTGCTGGACGGCGGCGCGTACGCCTCCACCTCCCCCGCCGTCGTCGGCAACGCCGCCTCGCTGGGCCACGGCCCGTACGTCATCCCGAACGTGCGGATGGAGGCCGTCGCCCTCTACAGCAACAACCCGAGCTGCGGCGCGATGCGCGGCTTCGGCGCGGTGCAGGCGGCTTTCGGCTACGAGTCCCAGATGGACAAGCTCGCCGCCGAACTGGGCATGGACCCGGTCGAGTTCCGGCAGCTGAACGCGGTGTCCGAGGGCGACTCCATGCCCACCGGCCAGCAGATCGACTCCCCCGCCCCGGTCGCCGAACTGCTGCGCCGGGTCAAGGACATGCCGCTGCCCCCGCCGCTGGACCTGGACGACCTGGACATCCGGCAACTGCCGGGCGCGCTGTCCAACACCTCGCACGGTGAGGGCATCGTCCGCGGCGTCGGCTACTCGGTCGGCATCAAGAACGTCGGCTTCTCCGAGGGTTTCGACGACTACTCCACCGCCCGGGTGCGGCTGGAGGTGATCGGCGGCGAGCCGGTGGCCATGGTGCACACCGCGATGGCCGAGGTCGGCCAGGGCGGCGTCACCGTGCACGCCCAGATCGTCCGCACCGAGCTCGGCGTCGAGCACGTCACCATCCACCCGGCCGACACCGAGGTCGCCTCGGCCGGCTCCACCTCCGCCTCGCGCCAGACGTACATGACCGGCGGCGCGGTGAAGCTGGCCGCCGAGGCGGTCAGGCAGGCGCTGTTCGAGAAGGGCCGGCGTCGCTACGGCTGGGCCCACAAGGACCTGACGCTGCTCGGTGGCAAGGTGGTCTCGCAGGCCCGGGGCGCGCTGATCTCCATCGTCGACCTGCTCGGCGACGACGCGATCGACCTCACCCGGGAGCACCATCACCGTCCCACCCAGCCGTTCGACAAGGAGACCGGACAGGGCTTCGGCCACGTCCAGTACTCCTTCTGCGCCAACCGCGCGGTGGTCGACGTGGACGTGGAGCTCGGCCTGGTCAAGGTGGTGGAGCTGACCGCCGTCCAGGACGTCGGCAAGGCGCTCAACCCGCTCTCGGTCATCGGCCAGATCCAGGGCGGCTGCACCCAGGCGCTCGGCCTGGCCGTCATGGAGGAAATCATCCTCAAGGACGGGAAGGTGCGGAACGCCTCCTTCACCGACTACCTGATCCCCACCATCCTGGACACCCCGCCGATCCCGGTGGAGATCCTGGAGCTCCCGGACCCGAACGCGCCGTACGGGCTGCGCGGTGTCGGCGAGGCCCCCACCGTCTCCGCCACCCCGTCCATCGTCGCCGCGATCCGCAACGCGACCGGCCTGGCGCTCAACCGGATCCCGGTCCGACCGGAGCACCTGACCGGGACGCTCTGACCGACCGCCCCGGGGCGACGGCAGGCCCTTCCCCGGGCAGGGCGAGGGGACCTCGGGCCCGGCTTGGCCGCCCCGGGGCGCGTCGCCCTGCGCCAGGAACCCCGACGCCCGCCCCACCCACCCTCCGCTGCCTCTCCCACGCCAGGGTTCTGCAGCGGTGCGCACCACCTCGCACCGCAGGCGCCGCCGAGTGCGCCTCGTGAGTCGAACAGTCCCCCTGCGCCGCACCGCCAGCCGGCGGCCAGGTCGGCTGGCCCACCCCAACCCCCTATGACACTTGGGAGTGGACATGACCCGGATCCCCCGGAGACCGGTACCACCGAAGACGACAGACCCGCCGCCGGCGCCTCCCCCACGTCGTCCGCGGTGATCCGCTTATCTGTTCCCATCCTCTGCTCTTGTCCCCGACCGCCGTGAGGAGCCCGGACATGCAGGACATCGCCGAGCAGCTGCGGAGCTGGCACGCATCCGGGCGCTCCTTCGCCGTGGCCACCGTGGTCGGTGTCTCCGGCAGCGCCCCGCGCGACCCCGGCGCCGCGCTCGCGGTGGACACCACCGGCGAGGCGATCGGCTCGGTATCCGGCGGCTGCGTCGAGGGCGCGGTGTACGAGCTCTGCCAGGAGGCCATCGCCTCCGGCCGGCCGGTCCTCGAACGCTTCGGATACGGCGACGAGGACGCCTTCGCGGTCGGCCTGACCTGCGGCGGCATCCTGGACGTCTTCGTCCAGCCGATCGTGCCGGGTACCGATCCCGGGCTGGACGCCGGTATCGAATGCATCGCGTCCGGTACGCCGGTCGCACTCGCCCGGGTGATCGACGGTCCTGCCGGACTGCACGGTGCCGCCGTCGCCGTCACCGCCGACGCCCACCACGGCTCGCTCTCCCCCGTGCCCTCCACCACCACCGCGCTGGAGCGCGCCGTGGTCGCCGAGGCCCGCGCCATGCTGGACGCCGGGCGGTCCGGGAAGCTCGTCCTCGGGCTGGACGGGCGACCCTGCGACGAGGAGCGGCACGGCGTCGCCGTCCTCTTCGTCGAGTCCTACGTGCCCGCACCCCGGATGATCGTGTTCGGGGCGATCGACTTCGCGGCGGCGGTGGTACGGATCGGCAAGTTCCTCGGGTACCACGTGACCGTCTGCGACGCCCGGCCGGTCTTCGCCACAGAGCGGCGCTTCCCGGAGGCCGACGAGGTGGTGGTCGACTGGCCGCACCGCTATCTGGACACCCAGCTGGAGAAGATCGACGGACGCACCGTGCTGTGCGTGCTCACCCATGACGCCAAGTTCGACATCCCGCTGCTGGAGCGCGCGTTGCGGCTGCCGGTCGGGTACGTGGGCGCGATGGGCTCGCGGCGCACGCACCGGGACCGCAACGCCGGGCTGCGCGAGGTCGGGCTCACCGAGGCCGAGATCGCCCGGCTGCGCTCACCGATCGGGCTGGACCTCGGTGCCCGCACGCCCGAGGAGACCGCCGTCTCGGTCGCCGCCGAGATCGTCGCCCACCGCCGGGGCGGCAGCTGCCTGCCCCTCTCCGCCGGTACCGGGCCCGTCCACCACGACCTGCCCCGCCCTGACGGCAGCCCCGAGTCCGTACCCCGGCCGCACGCGGCCTGACGGCAACCACCCGTCGAACTCCCGAGGGACGTCTTGCAGTTGCCTTGCGCCCGTGCTCAGTCGGCGGACGCGAGGCGGACGCAGAAGCCGAGGATCACCACTCCGGTGATTCGGTCCATGATCTTGCGGGCATCCGGCCGGCTCAGCCAGCCGCGGAGGGCCTGGGCGAACCCGACCAGGACCAACGACCAGAGCGTCCCCTCGACCACGTGCACGCAAGTGAGCAGCACACCGGTCGCGAAGTGCGGCGCCCCGGCCGGGATGAACTGCGGCAGCACCGCCACGTAGAACACCCCGACCTTGGGGTTGAGCAGGTTGGTCAGCATCCCGCGCCGCCACCCCGCGAGCAGCCCGCCCGCCCGGGCCCGGTCCTCCTCCTCCGGCGCGGGAGCGCCGCTCCGGCGGAGCATCTGGACACCCATCCAGAGCAGGTAGGCGACTCCCGCCCAGCGCAGCGTCTCGTACGCCGTCCGGGAGGCGGTGAGCAGCGCACTCACCCCGAGCGAGCTGAGGGTGCCCCAGATCAGCGTGCCGCTCTGGACGCCGAGCACCACACCCCAGGCCCCGCGCCGGTCGCCGAGCGCGGCGGTCCGCAGGATCAGTGCGGTGTCAAGACCGGGGGTGAGGGTGAGCAGCCCCACGACGAGGGCGAAGGACCAGAGAGCCGTCGCTGTCTCCATGGGCCTCGATACTACGGCCGTGGGGCTGTGGGTCGCGTTTCAGCCGATGTCCAGCCGGGCGGCCCGGCGGAGTAGGCCCGGGGAGAGACGGCCGAGCAGGCGGGCCGCCTTGGCCTCGAAGGTGACCGGGACGACCGGCTTGCCGGTGCGCACGGCGCGCAGGATCTCGGCGGCGACCTTCTCGGGCGGAAATCCCCGGCGGGCGTACATCCTGGTGGCGCGTTCCCGCTTCGCGGCCTGCTCGGCCGAAGTGGTACCGGAGAAGGTGGAGGTGCGGGTGATGTTGGTGCTGACGATGCCGGGGCAGATGGCGGAGACCCGGATGCGGTGCGGGGCCAGTTCGGCGCCGAGGCACTCGGAGAGCATCAGGACGGCGGCCTTGCTGGTGGCGTACGCGGCGAGCGCCTTGGCGGGCAGATAGGCGGCGGCCGACGCCAGGTTGACGATGTGGCCGCCCCGGCCGCGTTCGGTCATCAGGGTGCCGAACGCCCGGCAGCCGTGGATGACGCCCCAGAGGTTGACGTCCAGGACACGCTGCCACTCCTTCTCGGTGGTCTGCAGGAAGGTTCCCGAGTGGCCGATGCCGGCGTTGTTGACCACCACGTCCGGCACCCCGTGCTCAGCCGCGACCTGCTGGGCGAAGGCGTCGACGGCGGCGCCGTCGCTGACGTCCAGCCGGCACGCGTGGGCCCGGCCGCCGACCAACTCGCAGAGTTCGGCGGTGCGTTCGGCGGACTGCAGGTCCAGGTCGGCCAGCGCCAGGGTGGCGCCCTGTTCGGCGAAGGCGAGCGCGGTGGCCCGGCCGATGCCGCTGCCTGCGCCGGTGATCACCACCAACTTCCCGTTGTCCGAGGGACCTTGGGCCCCGCCAGCGTCGGCGCGGACGACGAAGTCGCGGACCATCCCGGCCACCACCGGGCCCTGTTCCAGCAGTGCGGACCAGTGGGTGGCGTCGACGGTACGGCGGGTGAGCCTGGGCACCCAGCGCTCCAGCCCTTCGGAGAGGAACTCGCCGACGTAGTGGTCCCGGGCCAGGGTGACCAGTTGGACGGGCACCTCGGTGGGCCGCTCGCGCGGCTCGCGCAGGGTCGGCCGCATGTTGGCCCGGTACAGCTCGATGCCGCGGACCGCGTCCTGCTTGAGCGTCGGCTGCGGGTGGCCGGGGCGCGGGGTGACCTCCTCCAGGTCGCGCAGCACCCTGGGCCAGGCGCGGGACAGCCACAGCCGCCAGGCCGCCGGGGCGAGGAGTGGCAGGTGGAAGGCGGTGATGTACCAGGAGTGGACGCCCTGGCGGAGCAGTTGCCGCAGATGGCGCGGGGTGGGCCGGCGCAGCCGGTGGCGGATCCAGTGGCCGGTGTGGTCCAGCGAGGGCCCCGACATGGTGGTGTAGGAGGCGATCCGCTGCTCGGCACCGGGCGAGGTGACGGCCTCCCAGGACTGCACCGAGCCCCAGTCGTGCGCCACCACGTGCACCGCCCGGTCGGGGCTGACGGCGTCGGCGACCGCGAACAGGTCCGCGGCCAGAAGTTCCAGCCGGTACCCCGCACGGGAGCCGGGCGCCCCGGACTCCCCCGCGCCGCGGACGTCGTAGCGCACGACGTGGTGGTCCCTCGCGAGGTCGGCGGCGATGTCGTCCCACACCACATGGGTGTCCGGGTAGCCGTGCACCAGGATCACGGTGGGGCCGGCGGGGTCGCCCTCCTCGAAGACGGCGAGGGGGAGGCCGCCGGAGCGGACGGTACGGCGGGTGGTCATTTCGCACTCTCCTTCAGGGTCCACCGGCGCACGTGCGGCAGGTCGTCGTCGAGCCAGTGGGCATCGTCCTCGGTGACCACCAGCAGCTCCTCGAACTTGATGCCCACCTCGCGGAAGCCGATGTGCGGTTCCACCGCCCACAGCCCGGGAGTCGGGGCATGACGGGAGGCGCGGCCGTCCGCCCAGAGCGGCGAACGGCCGTGCAGGCGCTCGCTGATCAGCTCCCGGCCGAGGGTCTGCAGGGTGCGTACGCCGAAGCCGAGGACGTTCACCCCGGCCGGGCCGCGCGCGGTCGTCCGGGTCACCTGGTGGCCGATCACCCGGCCCGGGTAGACCCGGTGGCGGTTGTCGTAGCCGTGCGCGGCGATCTGCGCGTCGACGGCGGCGTACACCTCGTCGAGCGGTCTGCGGGCCCGCACCTCGCGCAGGATCAGCTCCCGGTAGACCTGCAGGTCGGCGGCGAGCCGGTCCCAGATCCGGTTCTCGCCGACCTTTCCGCCGTAGCCGATGTCGGCGGTGTAGCCGTCCACGACCGGGGCGCAGTCCAGGACGTACGGCATGCCCTCGGCCAGACGGCGGTTGCCGGCGAAGAACTGCAGCGGGGTGCGGAAGTGCCGGAAGGCGGTACGGTCGCCGAACCAGGCGAACGGGATGTGGAAGAAGTCCTGGACGCCCTCGGCGACCAGGCAGCGGCGCAGCTTGGCGGCGGCCTGCCGCTCCGTCACTCCGGGTTCGATCCAGGCGGCCACCTGCTCGGCGCAGTGGTAGGCGAGTTGCTGGGTCTCCCGGAAACGTGCCAGGTCGTGGTCGTCGAAGGGGAAGCGCGGCATCGGTCGGACTCCTTACAGGTCGAGGACGAGTGTCTCGCCCTCGGCGGCTCGGGAGACGCAGGGCAGCAGGGCACCGGTGGCGCGCTCCTCCTCGCTGAGGCGGCGGTCGCGGTGATCGGGCGTACCGGAGAGCAGCTGCAGCCTGCAGGTGCCGCAGAAGCCCTGGTGGCAGGAGTACGGCAGGTCGGGGCGGGTCTCACGGAGCACGTCAAGCGCGGACCGGTCGGCGGGGACGGGAAGTTCGGGCCCGTTCCGGCCGAGCCGGAGCGCGAAGGGCCGCCCGTCCGTGATCGGCGCGGCGCCGAAGCGCTCGAAGTGCAGGGAGCGCGCGGGCGAGGCGTCGAGTGCCCGCTGGACGGCGGTGAGCATCGGGGCGGGGCCGCAGCAGTAGACGGCGGCGCGGGCCGGGGCGTGGGCGAGCAGGACCTCGGCGGTGGGGACGCCGTCGCGGTCGTCGGCGAGCAGGGTGACCCGGTGCGCGCCGAGGGCGCGCAGCTCGTCGGCGAAGGGCATGGCGTCGGCGCTGCGCCCGGTGTGGACCAGCCGCCAGTCCAGGCCCAGGCGGGCGGCCTCGCGGGCCATCGGGAGCAGCGGGGTGATGCCGATGCCGCCGGCCAGCAGGAACACGCTCGGCTCGGCGCAGAAGGCGAAACCGTTGCGCGGCCGCCGGGCCGTCAGGCGGGCGCCGACGTGCAGTTCGTCGTGGATCTCGATCGAGCCGCCGCCTCCGTCGGCGATCCGGCGGACCGCGATGCGGTAGTGGCCGGTGTCGGCGGGGTCCGAGCAGAGGGAGTAGTGGCGTTCGCGACCGGAGGGGAGGGTGAGCAGCAGGCGAGCGCCGGGCTGCCAGCGGGGCAGGGGCGAGCCGGAGGGGTCGGCGAGGTGCAGCTCCACCACGTCGGTGGCGATCGACTCGTGTCGGGTGACGGCCAGTTGGAGCGGCGGGATGGGGCGGGGCCGGGGTCGGCGGGGGCTGCGGCGGAGCAGCGGAGAGCCCAGGGCGGGGCCGTAGCGGTCACCGAAGGCGGTGATCCGCCGGATGAAGCGGTCCGGCCGCGGGCGGCCGTAGAGGTCGGGGGGTGGTGTGCCGAGGTCCATCCGGGCGGCTCCGGGTCGAGGTCTTCGAGGGGCGGGGGCGGGGATCTTCACGGGCGGCCGGGCCGAGCATGCGGCTCACCGCTCCCCGGCTGCCCGTCCGGCCGGGCGGCGTCACCGCACGGCGGCGGCGCGGGCGGCCGGGGAGGTGGCGAGGTAGGCGAGGGCCTGGCTGGAGGAGCCCTCCTGGGTGGGGTGGTAGCCGGGGCGCAGGTAGCGCAGGCCGGAGCCGATGGACCTCAGCGGGTCGGGCAGCAGCCCGCGCCTGGAGTGCCGCCGGGCCTCGCGCCACGTCGGCCGGATCCGCCCCTGGAGGGTGGGGTCGGCGGCCAGCAGGAAGCGGACTCCGCGTACCCAGAGGTGGACCAGCAGCGGCCCGGACACCGCCATGCCCCGGATCCGCCGCAGGTAGCCCGGGTCGAGGTGGACCATCAGGTCGAAGGCGACGCTGCGGTGTTCGACCTCCTCGGCGCCGTGCCAGCGCAGCAGGTCGAGCATGGTGGGGTCGGCCTTGGCCTGGTCCAGTCCGGGGGAGTTGAGCGCCCAGTCGCCGAGGAAGGCGGTGAAGTGCTCGATCGCGGCGACGAAGGCGACCCGCTCGATGGTGTTCTCGCGCCGTTGCCGCTCGGTCAGGTGGGGCTTGTCCCCCAGGATGCGCTGGAACAGCCAGCTGATCTGACGCAGGTACGGACGCGGGTCGAGCCCCTGGGCGAGCAGGTGGTCCAGGACCTCCTGGTGGGCCTCGGCGTGGATCGACTCCTGCCCGATGAAGCCGAGCACCTCCTCGCGCAGTTGCTCGTCCTTGATCATCGGGAGCGCGTCCTTGAAGACCCGGACGAACCAGCGCTCCCCCTCGGGAAGCAGCAGGTGCAGCACGTTGATGGTGTGGGTGGCCATCGGCTCGTCCGGTATCCAGTGCAGCGGCAGCTGCGCCCAGTCGAAGCGGACGCCCCTGGGTTCGAGCACCAGGCCGTCGTGGACGGCGGGCGGGGCGACGGAGGACGCGGTGGGATGGGGCACGGGAGCCTCCTGACCTGCGGGTGGCGCGGCGGTTACCGGCAACTTACCTGCGAGTAGAGCGCCCTACAAGGGTTTCGGGTACTCTTATCGACATCTAGTCTAATAAGCCTGGCGCCAGCGGCGGACCCGGATGCCGACGACCGCCGACCGGGGTGACCGGGGTGACCGGGGTGACCGGGGTGACCGGACGTCAACCGCCCGGCTCCGACCTTGGGACTGGAGAGCTCGGACGTTCAGGTGTCGCAGATTCACCCCACCGCCCAGACGCGGCCCACTTGGATTCGGCTGTCAGCGGCCACGTCTACCGTGTGAGCGGACTGCTCGATCATGGGGGTGACAAGGCATCTCGTGGCTGCGGGCTGCGGGCTGCGGGCTGACCACCGCGTCCCCGCGCTGGCCGCCGCGGCGCCTCACGGCGTGCAGATCCTCCCGGTGCGCGGCGGCCGCAGGAACTCCGACGCCTGCTCCTGGCCCGGCTTCCCCAGTCGCCGGCCGAACCCGTCGTCCGCCTCTCGGCCGCCCTGCGGGCCGCGGTCCTCGGCGCCGACACCGTCCCGGATCCGTGACGCCCGGCCGCCGGCCGGGCGGCTCGTGCGGTGTAGGGATCCGGATGGCCTCACCGAGCCGGGGCACGCCGGCCGTACCTCCACCCCAGCTGGCGGCGGCATCGCCGTACGCGGCACGCCTTGGAAGGGCGTCGGCACATCCACAGCGGGCGACAAAAGCAAAGGCAAGGAGGGTACTTACTCCTTGCCACTCTCAACATATAGCGCACCGGGGGCCTTGCGGCAAGACCCGGGTCGTGCCGCAGAATGGCCGGCCAAAGGCCAAAGACCTGCGGAACCGACAGATTCACGAAGCGCGTGCGCATTTGTCGACGCATGGACTGCGCGGAACGTCGAACCGCCGGTGGGGCTCGCGCTGCGCTTTCGGGGACTTGGCGCCAAGGTGCGGGTCTGCGTGCCACCGGACTGCGCGGAGCGGCCGGTCGAAAGCCAATCTCGTTCAACGGGGGTTTTGATGATTGACGTGATCGTGGTCGGCGGCGGACCGACCGGCTTGATGCTGGCGAGCGAGTTGCGGCTGCACGGCGTGCACGTGGTCGTGCTGGAGAAGTTGACCGAGCCGACCGAGCAGTCCCGCGGGCGCGGCCTGCACGCGCGCAGCGTCGAGCTGATGGACCAGCGCGGCCTGCTGGACCGGTTCCTCGCGGTCAGTGAGAAGTTCCAGGTCGGCGGTCTCTTCGGCGGCATCCACAAGCCGTGGCCGGAGCAGCTGGACACGGCGCACCCGTACGGCCTCACCACCCTGCAGCCGGTCACCGAGCGGCTGCTGGGCGAGCGTGCCCTCGAACTCGGCACCGAGATCCGGCGCGGGTGCGAAGTGGCAGGGCTGAGCCAGGACGAGGACGGGGCGACCGTCGAGCTGGCGGACGGCACGCACCTGCGCTCGCGCTACCTCGTCGGCTGCGACGGCGGCCGCAGCACGGTGCGCAAGCGGCTCGGCGTCGCGTTCCCCGGCGAACCCGCCAAAGTCGAGACGCTGCTGGGCGATATGGAGGTCACCGAGGATCCGGCGACACTTGCCGCCGTCGTCGAGGAGGTCCGCAGGACCCAACTGCGGTTCGGCGCCATCCCCAACGGGGACGGGGTGTACCGCCTCGTCGTGCCCGCCGACGGCGTGGCCGGGGACGGTGCGGCCGAGCCGGACCTCGAGGAGTTCAAGGAGCAGCTGCGGGCCATCGCGGGCACCGACTTCGGGGCGCACTCGCCGCGCTGGCTGTCCCGTTTCGGCGACGCCACCCGGCAGGCCGAGCGCTACCGGGTCGGCCGGGTGCTGCTGGCCGGCGACGCGGCGCACATCCACCCGCCGACCGGCGGGCAGGGGCTCAACCTCGGGGTCCAGGACGCGTTCAACCTGGGCTGGAAGCTGGCGGCCGCAGTCAACGGGTGGGCACCGGAGGGCCTGCTGGACAGCTACCACACCGAACGGCACCCGGTGGGTGCGGCCGTGCTGGACAACACCCGCGCGCAGATGACACTGCTGGGGACCGATCCGGGTGCGACCGCGCTGCGGGAACTGCTCTCGAAGCTGATGGACTTCGAGGAGGTGAACCGGTACGTCACCGAAATGATCACCGCGGTCGGAGTCCGCTACGACTTCGGCGAGGGCCACGAACTGCTCGGCCGGCGGCTGCGGGACGTGAAGCTGAAGCACGGTCGCCTCTACGAGCTGATGCACCGCGGCCGCGGGCTGCTGCTCGACCAGACCGGCCGGCTTACCGTGGCAGGTTGGGCGGATCGGGTCGACCACGTCGCCGACGTCAGCGAGGAGCTGGACGCGCCCGCGGTGCTGCTGCGGCCGGACGGCCACGTGGCGTGGGCCGGTCACGATCAGCAGGACCTGCTCGACCACCTGCCCAAGTGGTTCGGCGCTGCCGTCAGTTGAGCGCGCGGTTGCGGTTCGAGCGGCTGCGACCTGTCTCCGGACGAGTTCTGCGCGGTCCGGTGCCGTACGCCTGGCAAGCCCGGCCGGAGGGGACCTAACCGCACCTGGGCTCCCTCCGACCGCTCAGCCCGGGAGGTCCAGTACGACCTGTTGACGACGCATCAGGCGAGGTGCCGCCGCCCTGGGGCGTCGTCTTCCCCGGGTGCTGGTGACGTCCGCCGGGGTCAGACCGCCATCGCGATCATCAGCGGGGCGGCACGCTCGGCGAGGAGTTCGGCGGCGGCACGCAGGCGGTGGATGTCGGAGACCGGCAGCGAGGTGGCCAGACAGCCGACGGTGCTGCCCGCGGTGACCGGGACGGCCGCACAGACCGTGTCCATGGAGTACTCCTGGATGTCCAGCACCGGGACGGTGGCCGGCTGGCGCTCCAGTCGGTGCATCAGCTGCTCGGTGTCGGTGATGGTCCGCGAGGTCAGCCGGGCGACCGGGTACCGGGAGAGATGGTCGCGCCGGGCGTCGTGGTCGAGTTGGCTGAGCAGGCACTTGCCGAGTGCGCTGGCGTGCGCCGAGGCCCGGAAGTCCACCCACTCCTCGACCGGCGGGGCGTAGTCGGCGCAGGCCACCGCATCCACCGTCAGCTCGCCGTCGAGGTACCGGCTGAAGTAGACGGCGGCGCCCAACTCGTCGCGCAGCTCGGCCAGGGTGCGGTCGAGCCTGCTGCGCAGCAACTGCCTGCGGCTGGACTGGCCGAGCAGGGCGAAGACGCCGCCGAGCACCCAGGCGCCCTCCTGGTTGGCCAGATAGCCCTCCAACTCCAGGACTTCGGCCAGTTCCTGAACGGCGCCGAAGGGCAGCGAGAGCTCCCGGGCGAGGACGGCCGCGGTGACCCCGCCACCGTGGCGGTCCACCGCCTCCAGCAGCCGCAGAGCCCGTTGGATCGAGCCGAACGGGCTCGGGCCGCCCTGATCGAGTGTGGTCCGGTCGCCCCAACTCCGTGCCGACATGAGGGCCCCCTCTGTGCAATCCCACCCATCCGCGCGGACCTGCCGCGATCCCCCCAGCCTATCCACGCCCGGGGTGACACAGCCCGCACCGAGGCGAATTTCGCCTGTACAACACGGGTGCCCCTTGACTGGCATATGCCGCACTCCGCAGCCGTGCGCCACCCTCCGGGGTGCGGGGACCCGCGCGGTCAACCACACACCACCGTACGGGCCTTGCCGCGCGCTCCCCGTCCCGGAGGGCTCCCCCGCCCGCCGGGCGGCCCCTCCCCCCAACGGTCAGACGCCGAGCAGGCGCCAGCTGGCCGAGCGGCGGCGGGAGGACTGTTCGCCGTCGGGGCCGTCGGCCGGCCGCAGGGCGGCGACGGCGGCGGTGGCCCCGGCGGCGTCCGCGAGCGGGCGGGCGGCGGTCAGCGCGGTGGCCTCGGCCGCGGTCAGTCCGGCCCCGGTGAGCGCCGCCTCGGCCTCGGTGGTGGGCAGCGAGTCGAACCAGCGCAGCGCGAGGGCGGCGCGGCCGGCCTCGGTGAGCCTGCCGGTCAGGCGCAGCCGGGCCACGCCGCCGTCGGGGTAGACGTTGAGCCGGACGTGGGTGGGGGTGCGGCCCGGGACGAGCCGGAAGCGGTGCCTGGTGTCGGGCTGCAGGCGCGTGCGGGGCAGGATCTCGAACCAGCCGTCCGGGTCGGTGTGCGGGTCGCCGCCCCGGGAGGCGTCGTACCCGACCAGGTCGGCCCAGCCGGGGGCGTTGGCGACGAAGTGGGTGGTGTCCACCTCGGCGGCCAGCGCCTCGCCGCCTCCGGCCAGGGCGATCTGCACCCAGTCGTTGGCCTTGTCGCGCCGGCGCCGGGTCTCCCAGCCCTCGCCCATGACGGTGGCACGACCGGGAGCGTTCAGGTTGTGCGGGGAGGAGAAGTAGCGGTCCGAGGCGGCCTCGGCGACACCGCCGTACTCCTGCGCCGCGAGGTCGAAGGTGAGCCCGTCCAGGTCCCGCGGGTCGGGGCGGACCTCGCCGTACACCCGCAGGCGGGCCACCCCGCCGTCCGGCCAGATGTTCAGCCGGACGTGGGTGAAGCGCTGCTCGTTGCCGACCTCGAACTCGTGGACGGTGTCGCCCTGGAGAGGCGTACGGGGGACCAGGTCCACCCACTCGGCGGCCTCGACCTCTCGGGGCGAGGGGTGGCCGGGGACGGAGGCGCCCTGGACCGCACCGGACTCGGGGTGGTTGCCGGTGAAGTGCGCGGTGTCCACGATCACACCGCGGACCACTCCTGCCGCGCCCAGGCGGACGATCACCCAGTCGTGGTCCTCGTCGGTCGGGTGCGGCTGCCGGGCCGAGACGCCGCGACGACGGCGGCTCTCCCAGCCGTCCATGATCTGGCCCTTGTGACCGAAGGTGTGCGGACGGAACTCTGCGGGCCCCGCGACCAGCAGGTTCTCCGCGTCGGCGAAGGTGTCCTCGTTGGTGGCGACGACGCCCGCGCCCAGCCGGCGCGAAGCCAGGTCGACCAGTTCGGTGAACGGGGCGCTCGGGGGCTTCTCAATGCTCAACTGGGGCTCCTAGCTGCGAGTGATCTGGCGGCCGAACGGCTCGGCGGTCACGTCCACGACCCGGCCGCGCAGCCAGGTGGTGCGGACCACGCCGGTGAGCCTCCGGCCGGCGTACGGAGTGACGGAGTTGCGGTGGTGCAGCCGGTCGGCCTGCACGGCGAACTCCGCGTCCGGGTCGAAGGCGACCAGGTCGGCGTCGTTCCCGACCGCGATGGCGCCCTTGGTACCGGTCAGGCCGACCAGCGAGGCCGGGCCGCCGGCCATCCAGCGCACCACGTCCACCAGGCCGTGGCCGCGCCTGCGGGCCCCGGTCCAGACGGCCGGCAGGCCGAGCTGCAAGGAGGCGATGCCACCCCAGGCGGTGGCGAAGTCACCGCTGCCGCCGTAGCGCCTGAGCTCCTTCAGGTCCGGAGTGGACGGCGAGTGGTCGGAGACGACCGCGATGAACTCGCCGTCTCCCAGTGCCTCCCAGAGCAGGTCACGGTTGGACTCGTCGCGGATCGGCGGGCAGCACTTGAAAGCGGTGTCGCCGTCCGGCACCTCCTCGGCCGCGAGGGTGAGGTAGTGCGGGCAGGTCTCGGCGGTCACCTGGACGCCGTCCTCCCGGGCCCGGCGCAGCAGCGGCAGCACCGCCGCGGAGGAGACGTGCAGGATGTGCACCCGGGCGCCGGTGCGCCGCGCCGTCTCCAACAGCCTTGCCACGGCGGATGTTTCGACCTCGGCGGGCCGGGAGGCGAGGAAGTCCCGGTAGTGGACGCCCGGCCGCTGCGGGGCGGCGGCGAGGACCGCGGGGTCCTCGGCGTGGACGATGGCCAGCGCGCCGATCCTGGCCTGTTCGGCCAGCGCCCGCTCCAGGTCGGCCGGTCCGAGGTGCGGGAACTCGTCCACGCCGGAGGGCGCGAGGAAGCTCTTGAAGCCGAACACCCCGGCCCGGTACAGCGGTTCGAGCTCGGCCGTGTTGCCGGGGATCGCCCCGCCCCAGAAGCCCAGGTCGATCCAGGCCTGCCCGTCGGCCGCCTCCCGCTTGGCCGCCAGGCCGGCCACCGTGGTGGTGGGCGGCCTGGAGTTCAGCGGCATGTCGATGATGGTGGTGACCCCGCCGGCCGCAGCGGCCCTGGTGGCGGTGGCGAAGCCCTCCCACTCGGTGCGGCCGGGCTCGTTCACATGGACGTGGGTGTCGACCAGACCGGGTAGCAGAACCGTTTCTCCCAGGTCGGTCACCGCCACTTCGGTGAGCGCGCCGTGGTCGGCGATCCGGGCGATCCGGCCGTCCCGGATCAGCACGTCAGCGGGACGCTCGCCGTCCGGCAGGACCGCACGGCGGGAGCGGATCACCACCACGGGGGACGGCTCGCTGAGGGGCATCTGGACCTCCGTGCTGTCGCGTACGAGTGCGGGTCGCCGAAAGCGGGTGGGCAGTGCCGGCACGGCAGTTGACGGCCCTGCTGTCGGACCGGATGCTGCGACGGCTCGGAGCCTAGGCCCGCCTTCAACAAAACGTCAATGCGGGAAACCACGAGTCGCGGGTGGGTTCAGCGGGCCAGCAGTTCGGCCGCCAGCCGCTCTCCGGCCAGCTCCGCCAGCTCGGCGGCCCTGGTGATGCTGTCGCCGGGCCGCTGAGCCAGATCGGTGAGGGCGATCACGGAGACGAAGCCGGCCCGGCGCCACTCGTCCTCCGACAGTTCCAGCCGCCCGGCCACGGCTGCCACCCGAACCCCCGCCCGGGCGGCCGCCGCGGCGACGCCGGCAGGGGCCTTGCCGTGGAGCGTCTGCGCGTCCAGGCAGCCCTCGCCGGTCACGACGAGGCGCGCCCCACGCACCGCCTCCTCGAAACCCAGCAGTTCGAGGAGGAGTTCGATGCCGGGTCTCATGGTGGCGCCGAGCAGTGCGAGAGCGGCGAAGCCGACCCCGCCCGCGGCCCCGGCGCCCGGGGCGTCGCGAAGATCCCGCCCGGTGGCCGCACCGACCAGCTCGGCCCAGCGGGCCAGGCCCTCCTCCAGGACCACCAGGTCCTCACCCTCCGCGCCCTTCTGCGGGCCGTAGACGGCGGTCGCGCCGTGCGGGCCGAGCAGCGGGTTGTCCACGTCGCAGGCGACGGTGACCTCGACGCCGGTCAGCGAGCCGGCGAGCGGGCCGAGGTCGACGGCGGCCAGTCGGCGCAGGGCCGCGCCGCCGGGAGCGAGCTCGGCGCCGTCTGCGTCGCGCAGGCTCGCACCGAGCGCCTGGACCATGCCGGCGCCGCCGTCGGTGCAGGCGCTACCGCCCAGGCCGATCACGATCCGCCCGGCACCCAGCGCCACCGCCCGGCCGATCAGCTGGCCGACGCCGTAGGAGCTCGCCGTGAGCGGCGCGGTACGGCCGCCGGGGAGCCGGGCCAGCCCGGAAGCCTGGGCCAGTTCGATCACTGCGGTGTCGTCCCGCACCGCGATCGCCGCGTCCACCGGCAGCCCGGTCGGACCGGCGACCTTGACCGGCACCCCGGTGAACCCGGCCGCCAGCGCGGCGGCCAGGGTGCCCTCGCCCCCGTCGGCGACCGGCAGTTCGCGGACCTCCAGGGCCGGGGCGGTACGGCGGATGCCGGCCGCGATCCTGGCGGCCGCCTCGGCACCCTCCAGGGTGCCCTTGAACTTGTCGGGAGCAACGACCACATGGCCCTGGGCGGGGGTGGCGGGCATAGCGGGTGGCCTCTCTTCTCATCAACTGACTTGCGGCTGCCCGGGCAGGCCCGGCGAACCAGCACTACCCGGTACTCGGGGAATCCGCACCGGCTTCCAAACACCCGGCCGGCACCGGGTGCGCCCGGTCGGCGCACTCCCCGGCCGCGACGTGCGGTGTCACCGGACCTCGCGGCCCGACAGGCGCTCGACGCCCCGCAGCAGGGCGGAGTGGTCCAGAGAGCCGTCGCCGTTCGCCCGGGCCGGGGCGACCAGCTGGGCGACCACCGCGCCGACCGGCAGGGCGGCACCGACGGCACGGGCGGCGTCCGTCACGATGCCCATGTCCTTGTGGTGCAGGTCGATCCGGAAGCCCGGGGCGAACTCGCGCTCCAGCATGTTGGCCTTCTTGCGGCCCAGCACGGTCGAGCCGGCCAGGCCGCCGGCCAGGACGTCCAGCGCGGCCCGCAGGTCGACGCCCGCGTTCTCCAGGAAGACCACGGCCTCGGCCAGCACCTGGAACCGGTCACGGGGTGACCGGCTTTGACCAGCTTGGCAGCCATCGGGCCGCCCATGATGCCGAGGCCGATGAAGGCGATCTTGCGGCTCATCGTGTTCCGTTCCTTGAGCGCGGGTGGAGGGTGGGCTGGCGGCGGAGCACGTGGGGTGGGCCGGCGACGGGGGCGGGTGCTCAGCCGGACCGGTACTCGCGGGGCAGCCACTCGAAGCTGTCGGCGCTGACGCCGGTGGACGGGCGGTACTCCAGTCCGATCCGGCCACCTGCCGCGCCGGTGGCGCCCGGCCCGTAGCCGGCGGCGGTCAGCCGGGCGAAGAGGTCCTCGAAGTCCAGCCCGCCGGTGCCGGGCTCGTTGCGGCCCGGATTGTCGGCGATCTGCACGTGGCCGAACCGGTCGGCGTGGGCGTCGATGACGGCGGCCGGGTCCTCGCCGTTCATCGCCAGGTGGCAGACGTCGCAGAGGAACCGGGCGTTGCCCAGGCCCGTGGCGGCGTTGACCCGGTCCACCACCTCGATCGCGGCGGCCGCGGAGACCAGCGGATAGTGCGGCGACTCGGCCTGGTCGACCGGGACGTCCCGGCCACCGCGGACCCCGGCCGTCCGACCGGCCGACTCTTCGCCGGCCGGTCCGGGCCGCCGCGCCGCTCGATAGGGTGAGCGGGTGCGATTGATGGTGGAGTTCACGACGGAACCCTTCGAGCTGGACGCGTTCCCGGAGCACGCGGCGGCCGCCCGGCGGGCGGTGGACGAGGCCGGCCTGGCCGCGTCCGTCGGCCCGTTCGGCACCGGCACGGAGGGCGAGGCGGAGCAGGTGCTGTCCGCCGTCTCCGAGCTGCTGCGCAAGACCCTGGAGGCCGGAGCCACCCGGATCTCGATCCAGGTCAGCGTCCTCGACAAGGACGCGGAGCAGAGCCCGGAAGGAGTGGGTACGCAGTGAGCAACGCCCTGGAGCACCCGCTCGCCGCGGCGATAGAGCCGCTACTGGAAGCCGTCGGCGCGACCCTCGTCGAGCTCACCGAGGCCCGGCCCGACGACGTCGTCCTGGAGTGGGAGGGCGTACCGGCGGCGGCTGTCCGCCTCCCCCACCTGAGCAGTGCCCTGGACCGCCTGCTGGCCGACATGACCCGCCAGTTCGACGGCCGCCCACTGGCCGAACTGGACCGCCGGGAGAAGCAGCGGGTGGTCGCCCTACTGGAGGAGCGCGGCGCCTTCACCGTCCGCCACGGGGTGGAGACGGTGGCCTCGGCCCTCGGCGTCAGCCGGTTCACGGTGTACAACTACCTGAACCGGCAGCAGGACAGCGGCAAGGCCGGCTGAGGAACCGGAGCCGTCGCCGCCGGTCGCCGGTCTCCCCCGCCCTTGCCGGCAGGCGCACTTGGCGAATCGCACACCGCGAGCGCCGGCCGGCGGCCTCCCCGCGAAACACAACCACCAACAGTTCAACAAAGTGTTGACGCCCGGAGGTGGTGGATCTAGCTTGTGCGAGTGGCACCACTCTCCAGGAGGTCCACCCGTGACCAACCACCCCCGAGCGGCTCCTGATCCGGGCGGCGCCCTGCGGGCGCTGGCCGAGGCTCCCACCGCCGACCTGACGAAGACCCTGCTGGAGATCTGCTCCAGTCCCGGCTGGGCCGAGGCCGTCGCGGCCACCCGGCCCTGGGCCGACCGGGAGGCGCTGCTGGCCGCCAACGCGGCCACCGTGGCGGCACTCACCGCCCATGACCTGCACGACGCGATGGCCGGCCACGCCCGGATCGGCGAGCCCGAGGCGGGCGACACCGCCTCCGAGCGCGAACAGGCCGGCATCCGGGGCGCGGACTCGGCGCTCCTCGACGAACTGCACCGGGCCAACGCCGCCTACGAGGCGAAGTTCGGCCACGTGTTCCTGATCTGCGCCACCGGCCGCACCGCCACCACCACGCTCGCGGCGCTGCGCGAACGCTTCCCCCACGACGCCGCCACCGAGGCGGAGATCGTCCGGGGCGAGCTGCGGAAGATCAACGACATCCGCATCAACCGACTGCTCGACGAGCCACCGCCATTCACCTGACGGATCGTCAACTCCGCCACATTCGAGGTCGTTCCACCCATGACTGGCATCTCCACGCATGTGCTCGACACCAGCCTCGGCCGCCCGGCCGAGGGTGTCCCGGTCGAGCTGGCAACCCACACCGAGGGTGGCTGGAAGGTGCTCGGCACCTCCGCCACGGACTCCGACGGCCGGGCCAGGGACCTGCCGGCCGTGGAGGCGGGCTCGGTCGTCCGGCTCCGGTTCGACACCACGGCCTACTACGCAGGGCGGTCGGACCAGGCGCCGTTCTTCCCCGAAGTCTCGATCGTCTTCACGGTCGCGCCCGCGCAGCACCACTACCACGTGCCGCTACTGCTCAGTCCGTTCGGCTACTCGGTCTACCGCGGAAGCTAGACCGCAACCCGCTTAGGAGCCCGCCATGGCCCACGTGCTCGGCCAGAACCAGTACGGCAAGGCGGAGAACCGCATCGTCCGGGTCCACCGCGACTCCACCCGCCACGAGATCAAGGACCTGAACGTCTCGGTCGCCCTCTCCGGCGACTTCGACGACGTCCACCTCACCGGCTCGAACGCCAACTGCCTGCCCACCGACACCACCAAGAACACCGTCTACGCCTTCGCCAAGGAGTACGGCATCGACTCGGCGGAGGACTTCGGAATCACCCTGGCCCGCCACTTCGTCGACAGCACCGAGCCGGTCCGCCACGCCCGGATCCGGATCGAGGAGTACGCCTGGGACCGGATCAGGACCCCGGACAGCACCTCGCGCTCCATCGGCTCGGAGGAGGTCGGCCACTCCTTCGTCCGCAACGGCCAGGAGGTCCGCACCACCGAGGTCCACTACGACGGCGAGTACGTCCAGGTGATCTCCGGCCTCAAGGACCTGGTGGTGATGAACTCCACCGACTCGGAGTTCTGGGGCTACCTCAAGGACGGGTACACCACCCTGCAGGAGGCCTACGACCGCATCCTGGCCACCCAGGTGACGGCCCGCTGGAAGTACTCCCACCGTGGCGCGGAGGGCGAGTCCCAGCCCGACTGGAACCGCTGCTACACCCAGGTCAAGCGCCACCTGCTGGAGGCCTTCGCGGAGACCTACTCCTACTCGTTGCAGCAGACCCTGCACGCGATGGGGACCCGGGTGCTCGACAACCGCGCCGAGGTGGACGAGGTCCGCCTGGAGCTCCCGAACAAGCACCACTTCCTCGTCGACCTGTCGCCGTTCGGCCTCGAGAACGAGAACGAGGTCTACTACGCAGCCGACCGGATGTACGGCCTCATCGAGGGCACCGTGCACCGCGAGGGCGTCGTCCCGGTCATCCCGGTCGTCTGACCCCCACCCGCCGGAGACCGCGCTCGCCCAGCGGCCGGCCCGGGGCACCGGAGAAGCGACCCGAGGGACCCTCGCACCGCCGTCCCGCCCTCGGACTGCCTCCAGCGCCACGGGCGCGCCGGAGGCCCCGAGCACAGGAGGAGCTCGACGTGGCACTCCGCCGTGCACCCCTCACCCGTACGCCCCCGACCCCTCCCTCCTAGGAGTCGCACCATGGCAGTCCAGCCGCCTCCCGCAGACCAGCGGATCGTCATCGAGAACGCCGCGATCGCCACGGTCGACGCCGACGACACCGAGTACGCCCGCGGCCACGTGGTCCTCCTCGGCAACCGGATCGAGTCCGTCGGCGGTGGCCCCGCCCCGAAGTGGCTGGACAACGTGGTGCGCCGGATCAACGGCGAGGGCCACCTGCTCACCCCGGGCCTGGTCAACACCCACCACCACTTCTACCAGTGGATCACCCGGGGGCTCGCCCAGGACCACGTCCTCTTCGACTGGCTGGTCGAGCTGTACCCGACCTGGGCCCGGATCGACGACCGGCTCGTCCACGCCGCCACCCAGGGCTCCGCGGCCGCGCTGCTCAAGTCGGGCTGCACGACCGCCGGCGACCACCACTACGTCTTCCCGCGGGGCGGCGGCGACATCCTCGGCGCCTCCATCGAGGCCGTCCAGGAGCTCGGTCTGCGCTTCACCGCGCTGCGCGGCTCGATGGACCGCGGCCGGAAGGACGGCGGTCTGCCGCCGGACCACGCGGTCGAGCGGACCGAGGACATCCTGGTCGCCTCCGAGACGGCCGTTGACAAGTGGCACGACGCCTCCTTCGACTCGATGCTGCACATCGCCATCGCCCCCTGCTCACCGTTCTCGGTCTCCACCGAACTGCTGCGGCAGAGCGCCGAACTGGCCCGCCGCAAGGGGGTGCGGCTGCACACCCACGGCTCCGAGACGGCCGAGGAGGAGGAGTTCTGCAAGCAGCTGTTCGGCATGGGCCCGACCGACTACTTCGAGTCCACCGGCTGGCTGGGCGAGGACGTCTGGATGGCGCACTGCGTCCACATGAACGACTCCGACATCGCCAAGTTCGCCGAGACCGGCACCGGGGTCGCGCACTGCCCCTCCTCCAACGCCCGCCTCGCCGCCGGCATCGCCCGGGTCCCGGACATGCTCAGCGCCGGCGTCCCGGTGGGCCTCGGCGTGGACGGCAGCGCCTCCAACGAGTCAGGTGAGCTCGGCACCGAGCTTCGCAACGCGCTGCTGATCAACCGGCTGCACGGGCGTCCCGACGCGCTGACCGCCCGTCAGGCGCTGCGCCTGGGCACCATCGGCGGCGCCCGGGTGCTCGGCCGCCAGGCCGAGATCGGTTCCATCGAGGCCGGCAAGCTCGCCGACCTGGCCCTGTGGAAGATCGACGGCATCATGCACTCCTCGATCGCCGACCCGGTCGCCGCCCTGGTGCTGGGCGCGCTGCCGCCGCTGACCGCCCTCTTCGTCAACGGCAACGCCGTGGTCGAGCGGGGCAGCCTGACCACGGTGAACGAGGACCGGATCGCGCTGGCCTGCGCCCGCGCCGCCAGGGAGCTCGCCTCCCGCGGCTGATCCCACCGGACTCCGGGGCGCGCCAGGGACGCGCGCCACCCGGCCCCCCTTCGGGGCGGCGCAGTGCGGCCCCGGCGGGGGGTGGATGGACTCCGGCTCAGTCGAGCAGCCGGTATGCCGGCAGGGTGAGGAAGTCGACGAACTCCTCGGCCAGCGCGAGCTTTTCGAAGAGTCCGGCGGCCTCGGCCCAGCGCCCGGACGCGTAGGCGGCATCGCCCGACTCGGCGCGCAGGGCGGCGAGTTCCTCGACCACGAGGCGGCGGACCAGCTCCGCGGTGGCCCTCTCGCCGGTGTCGGACAGGACGACGCCGTTGTGGATCCACTGCCAGATCTGCGAGCGGGAGATCTCCGCGGTGGCGGCGTCCTCCATCATGTTGAAGATTCCGACGGCGCCGAGGCCGCGCAGCCAGGCCTCGATGTAGCGGATGCCGACCTGGACGGCGTTGTGCAGCCCGGCCCGGGTGCAGGAGCCGCCGGCACCCGCGATGTCGAGCAGCTGGGCGGCCGTGACGGGCTCCTCGGAGCCGGGGTTGTCCTTCTGGTCCGGCCGTTCGCCCAGCACGGCGTCGAAGGAGGCCAGGGCGATCGGGACCAGGTCGGGGTGGGCCACCCAGGAGCCGTCGAAGCCGCCCGCTGCCTCGCGGTCCTTGTCGGCCCTGACCTTCTCCAACGCGGCCGCATTGACCTCGGGGTCCTTGCGGGACGGGATGAAGGCGGCCATCCCGCCGATGGCGTGGGCACCGCGCCGGTGGCAGGTCCGCACCAGCAGCCGGGTGTAGGCGGCCATGAACGGCGAGGTCATGGTGACGCTGTTGCGGTCCGGCAGGATGTAGTGCTCGCCGGCGTCGCGGAAGTTCTTGACGATCGAGAACAGGTAGTCCCAGCGGCCCGCGTTGAGCCCCGCGGCGTGGTCGCGCAGCTCGTAGAGGATCTCCTCCATCTCGAAGGCGGCCGTGATGGTCTCGATCAGGACGGTGGCCCGGACGGTGCCGTACGGGATGCCGAGCTCGGCCTGCGCATGGGTGAAGACGTCGTTCCAGAGCCGGGCCTCGAGGTGGCTCTCGGTCTTGGGGAGGTAGAAGTAGGGGCCCGGGTTGGGATCGTCCGCACCCCTGGCCAGCAGCCGCTTCGCGTTGTGGAAGAAGTAGAGGCCGAAGTCGAAGAGGGCGCCGGCCACCGGGACGCCGTCGACCAGCAGGTGGTTCTCGTCGAGGTGCCAGCCGCGGGGGCGGACCACGACGGTGGCGAGTTCGGCGGCGGGCCGAAGAGCGTAGGTCTTGCCCTGCGGCGAGGTGAAGTCGATCCGGCCCTCGAAGGCGTCGATCAGGTTGAGCTGGCCGGTGACCACGTTCTCCCAGGTGGGCGCGGTGGCGTCCTCGAAGTCGGCGAGCCAGACCTTCGCGCCCGAGTTGAGCGCGTTGACGGCCATCTTGCGGTCGGTCGGTCCGGTGATCTCCACCCGGCGGTCCTGCAGCGCGCGCGGTGTCGGTGCGACCTTCCACTCACCGGCGCGGATCTCCGCGGTCTCGGGCAGGAAGTCGAGGGTGCCCGACTGGGCAATCTCGGCGCGGCGGGTCTTCCGTCGGGCCAGGAGCTCCTGGCGGCGTCCTTCGAAGGCTCGGTGGAGCCCGGCCACGAAGGCGACCGCCTCGGCGGTGAGCACCTCCTCCGCGCGGGGGACGCGCGGACCGGCGACGACGATCGGTGCGCCGGAGGCCCCTGACTGAGGGCGGACTGGGGGCTCCTCCGGCCGGAGGCTGGGACTCTGAGGGCGGACTGGGGACTCCTCCGGCCGGAGGCTGGGGGCAGGGCCCTGATCTGCGGCCATGGCAGAACAACTCCTTGGACGGTTGAGCCGGCGAAGGGAGCTCCGGTGGGAACTCCCTCGATCAACTGAACCCGCCTACCAGCGGGTTCTGTTCTGTAAAGTGGAGACTAGTTTCCGCAATACAGAATTTCAACGTTTTGTTGAGTGATTGCGGGGACTCAACGCCTCCTCCGACAGCGAAGGGAACGCCGGTGGCCAGCACCCCCGCCACAGCACCCACAGGGACCGACCGCGCGACCGGCGGCGTCCAGTCCGTCGAACGCGCCTTCCAGCTGCTGGAGGCACTCGCCGACGCCGGCGGCATCGCCACCCTGAGCGAGCTCTCCGCCGCCTCCGGCCTGCCGATGCCGACCATCCACCGGTTGATCCGCACCCTCGTCCAGCAGGGGTACGTCCGGCAGGACACCGCCCGCCGTTACACCTTGGGCCCGCGGCTGATCCGGCTCGGCGAGACCGCCGGGCGCCTGCTGGGCAGCTGGGCCCGCCCGTACCTGGCCGAGCTGATGGAGGCCACCGGTGAGACCGCCAACCTGGCCGTCCTGGAGGGCGGCGAGGTGGTCTACGTCGGCCAGGTGCAGTCGCGGCGCTCGATGCGGATGTTCACCGAGGTCGGGCGGCGGGTCCAACCGCACTGCACCGGCGTCGGCAAGGCGCTGCTCGCCCAGCTCCCGGAGGACGAGGCCCGGGCCGTCCTCGGCACCCAGCCGCTGCAGTCGCACACCCCCTTCACCGTGACCGACCCGGCGCTGCTCTTCGAGCAGTTGACGCTCTCCCGGGAACGCGGCTACGTGGTGGACGACCAGGAGCAGGAGATCGGGGTCCGCTGCATCGCGGTGGCCGTGCCGGGCGCCCCGACGCCCACCGCGCTCTCGGTCTCCGGGCCCGAGGCGCGGATCCGGGCCCTGGAGGCACAGGAGGGGGACACCGCGCTGGTGCCGGTGATGCTCCAGATCGCCGCCAGGCTCGGCCGGGTTCTCGCCCCCTGAGCAGTCGCCGGACACCGGCCCGCCACGGGACCTCCGCACACCCGGCCGAGGTCCCGCCGCACCGGCCCGGGGCCGGCGCCCGCCCTGCTCAGGTGCAGCCGCTGCCACCCGGGCCGCCGAAGAAGATGTACTCGTTCCACGGAGCGGGCGCGGAGCCGACGATCACGGTGAAGCAGTTCGGCGACGTCTGGGACGGGGTCAGTTTCGCGAACTGGGGGACCCCGCCCGAGTCGACGTAGTAGATGTCGCGCTGGTAGGCGGCCACCTGCCAGCCACCGCTCGCGAACGCGCCGCTGCCCATCGGCGGCCATGCCGTGCGGTCCACGACCTCACCGCCGAAGTCGACGTCCGTGGCACCGGTCGCGAGCGGGCCGCCTCCGTACAGCGTGGCCGGGTAGTAGCCCACCGCGTTGGCCGCACTCAGGCCGTTGACGTAGAGCCACCAGTTCCCGGCGATGAGCTCCCAGGCCACTTCCAACTCGTACTGCGCGCCGCCCGGGACGCTCACCGGACCGACCGTTCCACCGATCATCCAGGCGGGATTCGTCTGGACGAACGCGGAGCAGTCGAGGTTGTAGCACCCGGTGTTGGCGTAGCCGTCGGCCGTCCAGTAGATGAAGAACACCGGCTGCGTGGTCCCGTACTTGTCCGGGAACACCTGGAGCCCGCATTCGACGGTCTGCACCGGCGAGCCCCCGGCGATCCACAGCTGGGAGAGCGAGAAGACCTGTGAACCGACATTGGGGTCCCAGATGTTGAGGACGGTGTGCGTACCGATGGTCCCGACGTTCTGGAAGGCGTGGGCGTACTTGTGGATGTTCGCGGCGATGTCAGGCGGACTCAACCGGGGGTGGCGCCCGCTGCCCTGGGGACTCTTCTGGAAGAAGCCCCGCACCGAACCCCTCCGCCACAGCTCTTCGAGGGTGACCCGGCGCATCGCGATGGTGCCGGGCGGGCACGACATCGAATGGCCGAACTTGTCCGACCGGCCGGAATGCAGCTGCGGCTGGACCGGATTCGCCGGCGCGGCGGCCCCCGAGGACGGCAGGGACGAGGCGTCGGCCGGGATGGCCGGGCCGTCCGGCACTCCCCTGAGCGCCGGCTGGTCCCCGATCGGGATGCAGTCGAAGACCTGCCCGTTGTCGTCGACGAAGCTGTGGGTCACCTCGATGCCCGCGTAGAGCTCAGTGACATGCCGTCTCATCGCCGCGAACGCCTCCGCGTCCACGACCGCGGCCGCGGCCGCGGTGTGCGAACGGGCCGCGTAGTCCTCGTACCGGGCCGACTTGATGGCGTCGATGAACCTTGCGAAGCTGGGGAAGTTCAGGTCGTCCTGACGTGCCATGATCATTCTCCGTCCTGCGTCAGTGCGATCGGCACCGCGGCCGGGGTCAGGGCGATCGGCAGGGCGGCCGAGCCCCGGCCGACGGCACCCCGACCGGTGCAGGGCGAACAGGCCCGCCGGACAAGGCGATTGCAACCCTGCCGCGACCGGGAGACGGCTCCGCTTCCGGCCGCGGGAGCGTAGCGGGCGCAGGCCCGGTCGTCCCTTCTCGGCCCCGCACGGGCAGTGGCCCCGAGCGGACGGCACGCCGCAGCACTCCGCGGTCGACTGCCCCGTCCCGCCGCAGACCGATCTCGGCTACACGATAACCCCAGCCCCCACCAACTTCCCGTTGGAGCTAGCCGGTTGTGGAACGTGCAACCGACTCCCGGCCGGGCCGCACCGAGTGCCGGCGGGCGTCGCCAGCGGCGCCGCCGCACCCGTTCCCGCTCAGTCCAGGACCGGGGCGCCGAGCTGGGCGACGGAGACCTGGAAGACCGTCAGTTCGGGCTCGGAGCCGACCTGGACGAAGAGACGGGGCGCCGCGGCCAGCCTCGGGTTGGCACGGACCGCGTGCAGCGACTCCAGGTCCCGCCAGAGCGACTGCACCCGCCACCGCCCGCCGGGCCCCCTCAGCAGCTCGGTTCTGATCAGTCCGTCCGGCAGTGGACCGGCCACCAACTCCCGGTAGGAGTCCACCAACTCGGCCTCCCGCTCGACTGCCACCACCGCGCTGACCTCGCTCAACACCCGTCCGGACATCGCTATCACCTCCGCAGATCCAGGCTACGCCGCTACATTGGGTGGCCGGCCCGGCACTCTTCGGAGGTGGATGGCGGTGGCCCGGATCAGGACAGTCCGATGGACGATCACCGCAGCGGCGGTGGCGGTACTGGCCACCGCGACGGGCGGCCCGGCGGCGACGGCCGCACTGCCGTCGGACTCCGACCTGCTGCTGGTCCGGCCCGGCCCGGCCCCGGCGCCACAACCGGCGGCGACACCAGGCGATGCCGCCGCCGAACTCGTCCGACCAGGCCAGCGCCCTGCCGGGAACGGGCGGACCGTCCCGCGCGACCGGCGCGGCGGCGAGGGCCGAACCGGCCCTGACCGGCCCGCCGGGCGCGGGGCCGCCAGCGGCGCCGGCCTGGCCCGCGAGCGGGACGGCCGCCAGGGTGGCGGCACCGGCCGCAGCCAGCAGCAGGGAGGGGGTCGCGGTCATTCGCATGACGAACTTCCCCTGCGACGCCTGGGAGGCGGTCCACCGGACCCGGTGGGGCCGGCCGGCGGAGCCCGGCGGGCCGGAGCCGAGCCGGACGCGGCCCGCCTCGCCCTCGCACCGGTGGCGCGACCGCCAGCCGCCGGTCCTCACGCGGATGTCCGGGGACCCAGCCGGTACGGGATGCTCGGTCCGGCCGGCGGCCAGGTACCACCGGCCGTGGCGATGGCGGCGGCCTCCAGCGCCCCGGCGGTGAAGACGGTACCGCCGCCCGGCCTCCGGTTCTCGTCGAGAACGCCCGGCCCCCTCCGCCGCCCCGGGCGGACGGACGGGCCGGCGGGTGCGGACGCCGTCCGCGCGGCGATCGGATGGGCGCGGGCGGCGGGGCGCGACGCGAGCCGAAACGGCCGGTGACGCCCCATCACCAACCAGGGGCAACGGACGGTGGTACGGCGCTTGTCAAGAAGGTTTTGCGCTGGTGATCATCCGGCAAAGTCCTTTTCTTGACGCTTCCATGACGCCCTGACTGACCATCACACTCAAGGTATGACCATCACTCTACGCGCGTGGAAGACCCGCGCCGCCTCTGTTGCCACCATCGCCCTGATCACCCTGGCGCCCACCGCCTTCGCCGCCACCGAGGCACACGCCGACGTCAGCGGCACCATCTGCCAGAGCAACCTGCCGAGCCAGGCGGACGACACCCTCGCCCTGATCGACCAGGACGGCCCGTTCCCGTACTCGCAGGACGGCGTCGTCTTCGGGAACCACGAGGGCGTTCTGCCGTCCGAGCCCTACGGCTACTACCACGAGTACACCGTGATCACCCCCGGTTCCCGCACCAGAGGCACCCGGCGGATCATCACCGGCGAGGGGAACCAGGAGGACTACTACACCTCGGACCACTACTCGACGTTCCGCCTGATCGACTTCAGCTGCTGACCCGGCCGGCTCCTCGGCCGGTGGTCCGCCGGCACCGGCACCGCGCTGACCAGGCGCCACGGCACGGCCTCGACGGGGCCGTTCGGAAATTCGACGGCGGATTCCGGCGGCGCGTCGGATAGGTTGGTGGGTGCGACCGGCCCGGTCGCACCCACCGACCGACTCGCCAGAGGATCACCCAGACGATGACCGCGCCCCTGCCAGGCTTCGCCGGACACACCTACCTGTTCCAGGTCGACAACGGTGCCGCCTTCCGCAATGCCTACTCGGCCGACGGTACGCGTCTGCGCTGGGAGGGCCTCGGCGAGTCCGCCGGCCAGTGGGAGGACGTCGAACTGCACGTCGCCGAGGTCGGCCCGCAGATCTACTTCGTCAGCTGGACCGAGGCGAGCGGCCTCACCGTCAGCCATGTCATGGACCTCGCCAAGCTGACGGTCCGCGCCTTCTGGACCTACGAGGGCGAGGGCGGCCGGGTCGGCGAGCTGCACACCGGCACGCTGGAGCGGATCGCCTGACCGCTACTGGGCCGTGACCCTGAGGTGCTGGGAGAGGAACTCCAGCGCCGGGGGCAGCAGCCGGCCCCAGGTACTGAAGTTGTGGCCGCCGCTCGGCAGGTTGGCGGTCGCGACGGCCATCGGCTGCTGGACGGCGGCGGCGAAGGCGTCCGTCCGCTGCTTGTAGTCTCCGTCGCCCTCGTCGGTCCCGGCCACCATCACGGAGACCGCGGGCTTGGGCAGGTTGTTCAGCCGCCAGACCAGGTCCGCCTCGCTGCGGCGCTGCTCGCTGCCCTTGAACAGGTCACCGGTGGTGGCGTCCTCGGCGGCCTTGTAGTAGCCGGAGAGCGAGACCCCGGTCAGGAACGAACCGGGGTTGCGCATCGTCAGCTTGAGCGCGCAGTAGCCGCCGGTCGAGTCGCCCATCACGCCCCAGGCGTGCGGGTCCGCGGCCACCCGGTAGCTGGTCTCCATCACCTTGGGCACGTCCTTGGCGAAGTACGTCTCGGCCTGCGGCCCGCCCGGGACGTCCTCGCACTCGGTGTCGGTGGGCATCGCCGGGGAGGGCCGCATCAGGACCAGGACGGTCGGCTGCATCTTGCCGGACCGCATCAGGTCGAGCGCGGCGCCCGGATAGTTGAGCCTGGTGATCAGGTTCTTGGCGTCCCCGGGGTAGCCGGTCATCACGATCGCGGCCGGGAACCTGGCGTTCGCGTGGTCGGGCCGGAAGTACTGCGGCGGCAGGTAGACATAGGCGTCCGTGGCCAGCCCGGTGGCCGGTCCGGGGATGCGCACCGCGTCGATCCGTCCGACCTGCCCGGGGTCGTGGCCAGTCACCTCGTCCCCCTCGACGGTCTCCTTGCCGAGCAGCTGCACCGTGGCGGTCTTCGCCGTACCGCTCTCGCGGCTCGTACCCGAGCCGCTGCTCACCGTCACCTGGCCCTGGTTCCCGGTGCCCAGCAGGTCGTCCCAACTGCTGTAGAAGGCGAAGTAGTTGTTGGCCGCCAGGGCCAGCGCGCAGAGCACCGTGAACTGGGTCACCAGCAGCGCCCCGATCCGGCCGAGCACCGACCGCCAGCTCGTCCTGGCCAGCCTCGGCCACAGCCACACCGTCGCGGTCATCGCCAGTACCGCGGCCAGTATCGCCAGCGCCAGCACCTTGTGGCTCGTCAGCCCCATCGTCCTGCTGCTCCCGTGTGCTCCGGACGGCCCGACGGCCGGACGGCCCGTGCGTGATGGGCGGTCCGTGTGTGGCGGACGGCCCGTGCGTGATGGACGGCCCGTCGACGGGCCTATGCCCGAACTTACGCCCGGAGGGGGCTGCGCGGTTGCGGCGGGGTGGCGGTGAGGTTGCCGCGGGCCGCCCGGCCAGTGGCCAGCACCGCGCGCAGCTCCTCGCGGGTCACCACCGGAGGCACCGGTGGGGTCGACGGCCGGCACCCGGTTCCAGAGCTCCAGGGCGGTCCGTTCGGTGTGCGCGGAACGCGGGATCCCGGCCGCGTTGACCAGCGCGTCCAGACCGCCGAGCCCGTCGACCGCCTCGGCCCCCAGGGCCTTGACCGAGTCCTCCTCCGGGGCGTCCAGCACCTCGGTGATCAGCCGCTCGGCCGCGCCGGCGCGAGCCGCACTCCGGGCGGGGTCAGATCGGGACGACGGCGACCGGGCAGTGGGCGTGGTGGAGGACCGCGTGGACGGCCGTACCGAGGCGGAGGCCGAAGTGGGGGGCCGGCGGGTGGCGGGCGATGACCAGGAGCGCGGCCTGGCACGAGGCGTCCACCAGGGTGCCGGCGGTGGCACCGGCGAGGTGTTCGAGCCGGACGGGGATGTCGGGGAAGTCCTCGCAGACCGGGTCGCAGGTGCGGTGCAGCAGCTGCTCGTGCAGCTGGGACTCCTCGCCCAGTTCGTCGATCATCGGCGCCGCGTGCGCGACGTCGGCGACCACCGGCGACCAGACGTGCACGGCCCGGACCGGCAGGCCGGAGCCGGCGGCCGCGCGGAGCCCGAACCGCAGTGCCTCGCCATCCCGTTCGTCCCGGATCGCCACCAGGATGTACTCGCCCGTGGCGGGCCCGGGCCGCACCACGACGGTCGGGCAGCTGGAGTGGGCGCAGACCCGCAGGCTCACGGAGCCGAGCAGCAGGGAGGCGAAGCCACCGTGGCCCCGGGTGCCGACGACGGCGAGTTCACCGTGTTCGGCGGCGGTGAGGATGGCCATGGCCGCTTCCCGGGGGACCACGTCACCGGTCAGGTGCAGACCGGAGTGCGCGGCGGCCAGCTTGCCGAGCGCCTCGTCCAGGACGTCCTGGGCGTTCTGGAGGATGAGGTCGGTGACGGCCTCGCTCGCCCGTGGGGAGAGCGTGACGGTGCCGGTGTTGACCGCGTGCACCAGGTGCAGGGAGCAGCCGCGCCGTTCGGCCTCCTGAGCGGCCCACTCGGCGGCGGCGGCCGCCTGCGGCGAACCGTCCACCCCGGCGACGATGCCCGCAGGGGATCTGTTCATTCTCGGCTCCCGGAACCGCTCCATGCCCTGCGTCGGCCCGTGCCGCGTCATCGGTTCCGGGCCGTCCCGCAGGGCCCTGGTACCAGGATGCACCGCCGCGCCTGCCGGGGAGACCTCGTCCGCCGGGGCCCGGCCCCGGGCCTGCGGCACCAGTGGCGGTGACCCTCCGCGCTCGCCTGCCCGCCGCTCCGCGACGTGTCCGGCGGCGGCCGGTGCACGGCGCCGTGGTTCAGGCGAAGGCCAGTGCGCGGGCAGGGTTGGCGCGGAAGACCAGTTCGGGCAGCTCGGGCCCGAACTCCCGTGCCAGGCGCGGACGGAGCGCGGTCAGCAGGTACGGCATGCCGGGGTTGCCACGGGCCGCCGAGGTGGTGGTGTCACCGCCGAGCAGCAGGCGTTCGGCGTGGCCGGCCTCGGTGAGCGCGGCCAGGGTGTCGAAGAGGTGATGGTCGGTGGCGTGGTTGATGCGCGACGGCCCGTCGAGGGCGACGTACGCGCCGGACTCCGCGGCCCGGCGCTGCAGGCGCAGGTCCGGGAAGCGGTTCAGGTGGCCGAGGATCACCCGGTGCGGCGGGACGCCGAGGCGGCCGCAGAGCAGGTCGAGGACGTCGAGGGAGCCGGTGCCCAGTTCGTGGTGGACGGCGATCGGGGCGCCGGTGGCACGGTGCGCCTCGGCCGCCGCCGTCATGGTCCAGCGGGCGTGCCGGTCCAGGCCGTGGTAGCCGCCCGCCACCTTGATCAGACCGGCCCGGCCGAGGGGACCGGTGGATTCGGCCCGGTCGGCGGGATCCACAGGCTCGGCGGGCTCGATGGGATCGATGGGCTCGGTGAGCTCGGTGACGAAGAGCCGGGCCAGGTCCAGGTCGCGCAATCGCTCCGGCGCGTAGTTGGCGGCCTGGTGCAGTCCGGTGGCGGCGACCAGGTGGACCCCGGTGGCACGGGAGAGCGCGACCAGGTCCGGCACCCGCCGTCCCATGCCGTGCGGGGTCCACTGGACGACCGCCTGCCCGCCGGCGGCGGCGAAGGCGCGCAGCTCGGCCTCGGCGGCCACCGGGTCGTCCAGCTCCTGGCCGGGAAGCACCCGGCTGCGCATGAAGAGGTGGTCGTGTGCGTCGCAGACACCGAGCTCGGCGGGGTCCAGATCGCCGAGGACGGTACGGACCGCCGGCTTGCCGCTCACCGGGCTGCCTCGGCCAGGTCATCGGCCCTGGCCTCGGTCTGGTCCTCGGTCTCGGCCTCGGCCTTGGTCTCCGCCAGCGCGGCGGCGGCCACCCGGAGCCCGGCCAGTGCCTTCGGAACACCGATGTACGGCGCGAGGTGGACGAAGACCTCGACGACCTGCTCGGCGGTCAGGCCGACCCGCAGACTGCTGCGGACGTGGCCGTGCAGCTGGGGCTCGACGCCTCCGAGGGCGGCCAGCGAGGCGAGGTTGAGCAGCTGGCGGTCGCGCAGGGTGAGGCCCTCGCGCTGGTAGGTGCCGCCGAAGAGGCTGGTGACGATCCAGTCGGGGAAGCCGGGAGCGAGTTCCTCCAGGCCCGGCAGGGTGGCCGACTGGGTCGGCCCGTCCACCAGCTCGTCGAGCGTCCGGTACCCGCGCTCGCGGTCGAGGTCGGCGGGGGTGAATGCGTGCACGGGATCAGTCCTTCCGGTCGGTGGGGAGGTGCTCGAGTTCGGGGCGGGACAGGTGCAGCACCTGGTAGCTGGTGCCGTCCTGGTCGGCCGGGGCCCTGTCCTGCTCCCACAGGGCGAAGCGCACCAGCTCCCAGCGGTACGGGTCGAGGGCCACGGCCACGGAATGCAGGCCGGGCCGCTCCAGGAGGGCGGCGAGCTCACCGGCGAGGGCCTCGTCCGGGTCCGCCCCCTCGTCGAGCCGGGTGGTGCGGCGGGTGGCGGTACGGGGTGTCAGGTCACGGGCGCGGCCGAACTCCAGGCCGGTGCCGACCCAGTGGCGGACGGGCGGGCGGCCGAAGTCCGCGCTGAGGCCGGCGAAGCCGGGGCCGCGCAGGAAGCCGGCCATGGCCTCGGCGGACCGCCAGAGGTAGAACGGCGCGTACTGGTTGACGGGTGAGGCGCCCGAGCCGCGTTCCCGGACCAGGTACGCCTTGAGGCCGAGGCCGGGCAACTGGTCCAGCAGCGGCCCCTTGGTGGCGACGCGCCGGCGGATGATCCGCATGTCGTAGTCGGCGGGCAGGGTGATCTCGTACTGCATCGCGTGCACGGTCATGTCCCCCGGATGGTCGTGTGTCGGTGGTCGCGGGCGAGTGGGCGCTGCGACGGTCAGTTGGTGCGGAGCAGTGCCAGGGCGCCGCGGACCGCCTGCCGGAAGGGCTCGGGCGAATCCGCCGCGCGGGCGAGTACGTAGCCGCCCTGGACCACGGCGGCGATGGCGGTGGCGACCTCGGCCGGGTCGGGACCGGTGGCGAACTCGCCGGCGGCCTGGCCCTCGGCGACGAGTTCGGCCAGCCGTCCGCGCAGCCAGTCGAAGGTCTCCTCGACCGGCCTGCGCAGCTGCGGTTCGGCGATCACCTCCGAATCCTGGGCCATCCGGCCGATCCGGCAGCCGCGCAGCACGTCGCGGTCGCGCAGCAGGTAAGCCTCGATGCGCTGGTACGCCGTGCCGGGACCGGAGAGCTGCTGCTCGGCGAGGGCCTTGAGGTCCTCCGCGCTCCGGCTCAGAGCGGCGGCGGCGAGGTCGCTCTTACCGCTGAAGTGGTGGTACATGCTGCCCTGCCCGACGCCGGAGCGCTGCTGGATCGCCTTGGGGCTGGTGCCGGCGTAACCGCGCTCCCAGAGGAGCTCCTGGGTGGTCTCGATCAGTCGTTCGCTGGTGCCCATGGCCCTACTGTACATACCAGTAGGTACAGAACGCCAGCAGGAACGTGGCCATCCGGTTCCGACGGCCCTCCCGGGGACAGGGCAGCTCTCGGCGGACGACCGGGGCGACCTCGGCGGCGGACAGCTCGAGCCGCTCGTGCTGACGGGCTCGGCGACCCCGGTGAGCTGGCAGGATGCTGCCATGACGTACCTCGCCGCCGATGACCGCTACTCCTCGATGACCTACCGCCGAGCCGGGCGCAGCGGCGTGCAGCTGCCCGCCGTCTCGCTCGGCCTGTGGCACAACTTCGGTGACACCCAGCCGCTGGAGGTCCAGCGCGCGGTGCTGCGCCACGCCTTCGACCGCGGCGTCACCCACTTCGACCTGGCCAACAACTACGGACCGCCGTACGGCAGCGCGGAGCGCAACTTCGGCACGCTCTTCGCCCAGGACTTCCGCCCGTACCGGGACGAGCTGTTCATCGCCTCGAAGGCCGGGTTCGACATGTGGCCGGGCCCGTACGGGGACGGCGGCTCGCGCAAGTACCTGCTGGCGAGCCTGGACCAGTCGCTGGCGCGGATGGGCCTGGACTACGTGGACGTGTTCTACTCGCACCGCCACGACCCGGACACCCCGCTGGAGGAGACCATGGGGGCGCTGGACGCGGCGGTCCGCTCCGGCAGGGCGCTGTACGCGGGCATCTCCAACTACCCCGCCGAGCAGCACCGTGAGGCGGTGGCGATCCTGCGGGAGCTGGGCACGCCGGTGCTGATGAACCAGGCCTCGTACTCGATCCTCAACCGGGAGCCGGAGGTCGGCGGCCTGCTGGACGCGGTCGGCGACACCCGGACCGCACTGGTCGCGTATTCCCCGCTCGCCCAGGGCCTGCTGACGGATCGCTACCTGAGCGGTTCGGTGCCGCCCGGGTCGCGGATGTCGGTGGGCCACTTCCTCCGCGAGGAGGCACTGACCGGCGCGAAGCTGGAGCAGTTGCGCGCGCTCGCCGAGGTCGCCGAGCAGCGCGGGCAGACCCTGGCGCAGCTCGCTCTCTGCTGGGTACTGCGGGACCCCCGGGTGGTCTCGGTGATCGTCGGCGCCAGCAGTGTCGCCCAACTCGACCAGAACCTGGACGCGTTGAGCGGTGCACTGCTGTCGGACGGGGAGCTGGCGGAGATCGACCGGCTGAGCCGCTGAATCCCCGGCGGTCGATCAGGCTTCGGCGGCCGGCCTGGCTCCCGCACCCGGCTCGGCCGCGCCAGGCGTGCTGCCGCACGGGCGGGACGCCCGGTGGGCGGGTTCGAGCGCTGCCGCTGGAGGGGGCTCGGGTCCGTCAGGCGACCGGCGTGTACTTGTAGCCGACCCGGCGGACCGTCACGATGCTGTCCCGGTACGGCGCGCCGAGCTTGCGGCGCAGCCTGGCCACGTGCACGTCGACCGTCCGGCCGTCGCCGACGTGGCCGTAGCCCCAGACTGCGGAGATCAGGTGGTCCCTGGTGTGCACCCGCTGCGGGTGCTCGGCGAGGTGGGCCAGCAGCTCGAACTCCAGGTAGGTGAGGTCGAGTTGCCTGCCGTCCACATACGCACTGCGGCGCTCGATGTCCACACTGATGCCGCGCGCGGCGGGCGCGGCGGGCGCGGCGGGCCGGGCCGCGGGGGCGGTGCCCACCGCCGGCTCCGCGGCACGGGCCGGGCCGGGGGCCGGCTGCCCGGCGGGCTGCGCGTCGGCGATCGGCCGGCCCGGGAGCGGGGCGGTCGGCTCCAGCGGGACGAGCACCAGGTACCCGACCAACGGCTGCCCGGCGGCGGCCGCCGTGCCGAGCTGCGCTCCGTACTGGGCGAGCAGGCCCGCCGGGAGCGCCGACTGCGGCAGCGCCGCGACGACGGCCGCACCCTCGGGGAGCGCCTTCAGCAGCGCCTGCGGCGCGGGCACGGGCACGGCGGCGGGCGGCTGCTGCACGGTACCGGGGTGCTGCACGGTACCGGGGTGCTGGATGGGGGCGACCGGGTGCTGCGGTGCGGTGGGGCGCCGGCGCTCGGTGACCGGGGAAACCGGGCGGACCGCCCGTAGGTGCGGGATCGCGGTCGGGGCGGACGTCGGGATGGACAGGATGGCAGTGGAGGAGGAGGACATGGTGTCGCTCTTTCGCGCGTGACGGATGATGGCGGTTCGTCTGCGCGTCCACCGGGCCGTACTGCCGCAGCTGAGTCGGCTCAGCGGGCGGAGGACCGGGACACGCGGGGTGAGCCCGGACACGTCTGGTCGAAGAGGTGCGGTTGCCGGGACGGCCAGAACGGTTCCAGGTCGCGACGGCCTTCGGCGCCGCAGTCCACGGCGCGGTCCGCCCCGGCGTCGGACCGGCTCAACCGGCCGCTTCGTACGGTCCGTTGGCGCGGCGTCGGGTGGGGTGTTCGAGTACGGCTCATGTCGCCCGATCCGGGAGGGTGTCGAGGTGCGGTGCAGGTGGCCGGGTGCCACCGGGCGCCTGGTCCCGCGCGGTCTGGGTGGGTGCGCGGGCGGGCCGTCCGGTGCGGCGGGAAGCGGAGTGCGAGGTGCTGGTGCGGAGAGCAGGTGCGAGGCCGGCAGGCCGGACGTCAGCGACAGCCGGAGCCGCGACAGCACGCACCGCGGCGGCGGGCGGCACCGGGACCGCAGGCGCCGCGACAGCGGGAGCCGCAGCCGAGCGCGAGGTCGATGTGCCGGCGCACCGTCAGCGCCGGTCCGTCCGGGATGTCCGAGGCGGGGGCGGAAGCGGTGCGGAACCTGCGTACCGCGGTCACTGCACTGCCCTCCCCCGGATGGTGCGGGCGCGATGCCCGACGTGTTCCGGACGTTGCGCCCGGCGGCCTGTCGGTGAAGAGCGTTCCACGGCCGGGCCGCCCGAGGCAACCCAGACCTGACGAATCTTCCGGTATACGGACTGTGATCCCACCATTCGGGACGACGGTGCCGTGAGCACCGGTTTCGGGCCCTCTGACGGGGCCGGATCCGGCCGTCGGCGCGCCGCCTCGGCATCCTCTACGGCCACCGGCGCACCGTCAGGGACGGACCATCGGCCCGCTCAAGGGGCTTCGGGCCCCGCAAGAGGCGTCAACGGCGGGTCGCCACGTGCTCGACCAAGCGGATCAGCAGCTCCTTGCCGTCCTCGCGGCGACGGGCGTCGCAGAGCAGCACCGGCACCCCGGGGTCCAGGTCGAGCGCGTCCCGGACGTCATCGGGAGCATACGCCCCGGCGCCCTCGAAGCAGTTCACCGCGACCAGGAACGGGATGCCGCGCTGCTCGAAGAAGTCTACCGAGGGGAAGCAGTCGGCCAGCCGTCGGGTGTCGGCCAGCACCAGCGCGCCGAGCGCACCCCGCGCCAGTTCGTCCCATAGGAACCAGAAGCGGTCCTGCCCCGGGGCGCCGAACAGGTAGAGGGCGAGCCCGGGTCGCAGGTCGATCCGGCCGAAGTCCATCGCCACCGTGGTGGTCCGCTTGGCCTCGACGCCGGCCGTGTCGTCCACCGGGCGCCCCAGCTCGCTGAGCTGCTCCTCGGTGCGCAGCGGCCTGATCTCGCTGACCGCGCCGACCAGCGTGGTCTTGCCGACGCCGAAGCCGCCGGCCACCAGGACCTTCAACGCGACCGCACCCCAGGGGGATTCGCCCGGCGACGGTGCATCAGAGTGCGCGGAGGCCATCGATCACGTCTCGCAGCAGGCGCTCGTCCGGCAGCTGGGCGAGCGGAACGGGTCGGATGACGCTGATCAGCTCGGCCTCGTGCAGGTCACCGAGCAGCACCCGCACCACGCTGACCGGCAGATCGGTGTACGAGCCCAACTCCGCGACGCTCAGCGGTTCGTCGCGGCAGAGCTTTAGCAGGGCGTGGTGCTCGGGCCCCAACGCGTGCTCCAGGCTGAGCAGTTCGGCCTGGTCGACGGCCCTGATCAGCGAGATCAGGTCGAACAGCCCGTCGTCGGCGGGGCGGGCGCGGCCGCGAGTCATCGAGAACAGCCGCACCACCGGCCCCGCGTCGTCGTCGAACCAGCGGTCCTCCTCGGGCGGGCGCAGCACGGAGGAATCCACCGCGCTCAGCGCGGCGGGCGGTTCGGGTGCGGCGTCCTCGATGCTCATCGGCTCGCTCATCTCCCGGGCGGAGTGGCCTCGGTACGCGGCTCGGCCGACAGGTGATCGCCGACCCGCTTCACCAGCAGGGCCATCTCGTAGGCGATCTGGCCCACGTCGGACTCGGCGTCGCTCAGTACGGCGAGGCAGCTGCCGTCGCCGGCGGCCGTGATGAACAGGAACGCCTCGTCCAGCTCCACCATCGTCTGGCGGACCCCGCCCACCTGGAAGTGCCGCCCGGCCCCCCTGGCCAGGCTGTGGAAGCCGGCCGCGACGGCCGCCAGGTGCTCGGCGTCCTCCCGCTGGATCCCGCTGGACGTGCCGGTGGCCAACCCGTCGCTGGACAGGATGACCGCGTGCCGCAGGGCCGCGACCCGTCCCACCAGGTCGTCCAGAAGCCAGTTGAGTTCTCCGGACGGCTGTGCCGTAGCGGTCATGATTCGGTTCCTTCCGTTGGTGCAGGCTGTGCTTGTCGTGCGGGAGGTGCGGACTGCGGCGGCAGCGATGACGCTTGACTCCCGCGATTCGGTTGCACCGGTCCGGCCGGGCGCTGCGGTCCGGCGGGCTGCTGCGAGGTCTGTGCGGCGGGCCCGCCGGGCTGGGCTGGCAGTGCGGGCCGGGCACGCGGTGCGGGCAGCTCTGCCGGGCGGGGCGCTGACGGGAGCGCCGCGCGTCGGCCGCTTCGTCCCGACAGGCCGCCGGACCGCCCGTCCGGCCCTGCGGCGGTGGAGGGGCCGGTGCCGGCGGACGGGTCGACGGGCTGCCCGGTGATCGGGCCGGCAATCCTGGCGGCAGTCGGGTCGGCGGGCCTCTTCGAGGACTCGGTGTGCCCGGACGGGGACTTGGCAAGCCCGGACGGGGACTTGGCGGGCCCGGCCGGGCGGTCGGCCCCGGAGGTAGCGGTGGACGCGCCGGACACGGGCGGGTCCGGCACGACGGTCAGCGAGGCGGGCTGGCTCCGGTCGCCCCGGCCGCGCTGGTAGCCGCGCTGGAACGAGGCGAAGGCCGACCTGGCCTCCTCCGGCGAACGCTCCCGGACGGACTCGCGCTCACCCGTCCGCGGCGTCGGCCTACCCGCCGCGGCTGCTGCTGCGGCAGCCGCAGCAGCGGCCTTCAGCTGGGGTGCGAGGCTGGCCTGCCGTACGCGTCGCGGCAGCCGGCCGCCGGCCGTCAGAAGCGGAGTGCGCTGCGCGGACGGCTGGGCGTCGTCCGAGGCCGAGGGCCCGGCCTCCGGGGTGGCGGCCTCGGCGGCAGGGCGAGCCGAGGGCGCGGAGGCGAATCCGGCGGACGGAACGGCGCCCGTCCGGGGCGGCGCGGCATGCGCTGGGGCCGCGGCACGACGGACGTGCGCCTCCTCGGCGGAATCCCCCTCGACCGGGCTGCCCGGTCGGCGGTGCCGCCCGGCCCCGGAGCTCGGGTCCGCGCCCGCGTCGGTGCCGGCGTCCGTACCGGCACCGGCGTACGCACCGGTACCGGTGTCCACGAGCGCACCTGGGGCGGCATCCGCTGTCATGTCAGACCCGACCGGCTCATCCGTTCCGGCCGTGCCCGCAGCGTTCGCAGCGACCGCGCTCGACGTGTCCACCGGTACCAGGCGCGGCGCGCCCGGGTGCGCACTGGCGCGGCGGCGCGGCAGTCCGCCGGGCGTACGGGCCGGCTCGGGCACCGAGGGACGCGGGCCGCCGGACAGCCGCTCGACAGCGCACGCCGGCTGTACCGACTCGTCGCTCTCGGCGCGCGCCTCGGCGCTGCGCCGGTGCGTTTCGTCCTCTGGCAGCGCCGGTACGGCAACCAACTCGCGCTGGCCGCGCCGTACGCCGGCGGACCGCTGAGCGGTCCCGTCCGGGGTGCTCCCGGCCCCGCCCGCCGTGCCGGCTCCCGGGCCGGCCGGGGCCGGGACCTCCGCCAGGAGCTCACGCGGGATCAGCACCACCGCCGAGGTCCCGCCGTAGGGCGAGGGCCGCAGGTGGACCCGGATGCCGTGCCGCAGGGCGAGCCGGCTGACCACGAACAGGCCCAGCCGGTCGGTGTCGGCGAGGTCGAACTCCTGCTCCTCCGAGAGCCGTTGGTTGATCTCCTCCAGGGCCTGCTCGCCGAGCCCGAGGCCCCGGTCGTCGATCTCCAGGCAGAAGCCGTGGGCCACCACCTCACCCTGGACGGTGACCTGGGTGTTCGGCGGGGAGTAGACCGTGGCGTTCTCGACCAGTTCGGCGATCAGGTGGATGACGTCCGCGACCGTGCTGCCGAGCAGGCCGGTGCCGGGGAACGGCCGGACGACCACCCGCGCGTAGTCCTCCACCTCGCTGACCGCCGCCCGGACCACGTCCACCATCCGGACCGGCTTGCGCCAGGCCCGGCCCGGCGAACCGCCGGCCAGGATGATCAGGCCCTCGGCGTGCCGCCGCATCCTGGTGGTCATGTGGTCGAGGCGGAACAGGTCCTCCAGCTCGGCCGGGTCCTCCGCCCGGCGTTCCATGGTGTCCAGCAGGGTCAGCTGACGGTGCAGCAGCACCTGGCTGCGGCGGGCCAGGTTGACGAAGACCGCCGACACGCCCTCGCGCAGTTCGGCCTGCGCCACCGCGGCCTCGACGGCGGCCCGCTGCACCGCGTTGAGGGCCTGTCCGACCTGGCCGATCTCTCCCGGTCCCAGGTCCAGCGCCGGGGCCTCCGCGGCCACGTCCACCGCCTCGCCCTTGCGCAGCCGGAGCATCACCGAGGGCAGCCGGGCGCCGGCCAGCTCCTGGGCGGCGTTGCGCAGGGTGATCAGCTCGCGCACCAGGCCGCGGCCGATCCGGAAGGAGATCGCGATCGAGAGCACCACCGCGACCAGACCGATCAGACCGGCGATGCCGCCGCGCACCAGCTGGTGGATCGCGGCGGAGCGGGCGCGGTCGCCCAGGGTGGCGTCCAGCCGGGTGTTGAGACCCGCCAGCGAGGCCAGGGCGCCGTCGGCGGCGTCGCGCCAGGAGTTCTCGGAGAGCCGCTTCACCGCCTGGACGTGGTCGGGCGAGTCCTCGAAGAAGGCCTCCGCGCTGAGCAGCGCCAGCCAGTTGTTGCCGGCGCGCAGGTTGCGGTAGCCGCTCTGGTCCTGCGGATCCAGCTCGTCGATGTAGACGTCGAACAGTGCCCGCTGGTTGTGCAGGCCGTCCAGGGCCTCCTGGACCATCAGCGAGTCGGGGTGGTCGGTGAGCCGCAGGCCCTCCATCGCCGCGTCCTCGCGGGACAGGTACTCCCGGGCCCGGACCAGCTCGGTCAGGATCGTTCCCTGCCTGGGCAGTTGGCCGCTCTGCCGGCTCACGAAGGCGGACCGGAAGCTGAACACCGGATCGATCAGCGCGCTGTACTGGTCGATCACGTACGACCAGAAGTTCGCCGCGCGGGCCACCTGGCCCCGGATCGGGGCGAGCTGGTCGGCACCGCCGAGGATGTCCTGGAGCCGCTTGTTCTGGACGGCGTCGAGCTTCTCCCCCTCCGGACCGTTCGCCTTGGTACGCAGCGCCTCGAGGTCCCGGTCGGTGACATCCTGCGTCCGGCGGTACGCCTCGGTGAGGGCGGCGGAGTCGCCGGCCGCGAGCGAGAGCACGGCCGCCCGACGCTCCTCCTGGACGTCCCGGGCGTACTGGTCCACGGACTCGCCGAAGGAGCGGTAGGCGGCGGCCACGCCCAGCTGCCGCCAGACGTCGCCGGTGGTCACCAGGGTCGCGTAGACCCAGAGACCGGTGAGGGCGACGATGGGCACCATGAGCAGCGCGATGATCTTCGCGCGGATCGAGCTGCGGCGCAGACGCATGGAGTCCTCGGTCGGGATGGCTCTCGGGCCTGGACGGTGATGACGGTACTTCGGCAGCGGTCGGGGTCGGTCGGGGCGCCGGCCATGGCACCGCACCAGCCCGGACGTCAAGACACACGCCGGACCACGTACGGGCCGCACGCCGGGCCATGTGCGATCTGCGCGAGCTTACTACTCACTGAGCGTCCGTTCGAAGGCTCGAATCCATTGTCCGGAGCCGGTCGCCGCAATCCGCCCGTTTTGACTGGTTACATACATTCTGTCCGGGTGGCGAGGGCAGCACCGCGCACCTTGGCATGTGCCGGATCCGATCCGGCGCCGTCGCCCCCCTGGGCAGCGCAGCGACGATCGGGTAGCTTCGCAGACCCACCGCGCGCCGGACCCGCCGGACCGGGCCACGGGCCCGGTGCACGGCCGAGCCGGCACACCAGGACCAGGGCGACGGACGACGGGATCGGGGGCACCGTGCGCGAGTTCAGCAGCCCCCCGCTCGCCACCCCGGCCACCGGCGGGCTGGCCGACTCGGTGTACGACACGGCCGAGCGCACCCCCGACCTGGTCCAGCTCTCCCGACGGAAGCCCTCCGACGGTCGCGAATCACCGCCTGAATGGCGCGATGTGACGGTCATTCAGTTCCGCCACGAGATCCTCGCACTGGCCAAGGGCCTGCTGGCCAGGGGCGTCCGGTTCGGCGACCGGGTCGCGCTGATGTCCTCCACCCGGTACGAGTGGACGTTGTTCGACTACGCGCTGTGGTCGATCGGTGCCATCCCCGTGCCGGTGTACCCGAGCTCGGCCGCCGAACAGGTCCGCTGGATCCTGGCGGAGACCCGCGCCGTCGCCTGCGTGGTGGAGGACGAGGACCACGCCATGACCATCGGCGCGGTCTGCGACGCGCTCCCCGACCTCACCGGCATCTGGCAGCTGGACCGCGGCTGCGTGGCCGAGCTTGTCGAGGACGGCCGCGACGTACCCGAGGGCCTGGTGCACCGCGGTCGATCGGGGGTCACCCCCGACTCGGTCGCCACCGTCGTCTACACCTCGGGCACCACCGGTCGCCCCAAGGGCTGCCTGCTCACCCACGGCAACCTCGCCGCCGAGGCGGACGCCGCGCTGGCCGGCTGGCACGAGCTGTTCCAGGACACCGGCGGCCTCCCGCCCGCGACACTGATGATCCTGCCGCTGGCCCACATCTACGGCCGGATGGTGCAGATCACGGCAGTGCGCGGTGGCGTGCGGATCGGCCACCACGGCTCCCTCTCGCCCGACTCGCTGCTGCCCGCGCTCACCTCCTTCCGGCCGACCTACCTGCACGCCGTGCCGTACGTCTTCGAGCGGATCCACCAGCGGGCCAGGGAGTCCGCCGAGCAGGCCGGCCGCGGCGAACTCTTCGCCCAGGCCGCCGAGGTCGCCGTCCAGTGGGCCGCCGCCCGCGAGCGGCGCGCCTTCGGACGCGGGCCCGGCCCCGGTGCCGCGCTGCGCCTGCGCCACAGCGCCTACGACCGGCTGGTGTACCAGCGGCTGCGCGCCGTACTGGGCGGACGGGTCCGCAACGTGATCAGCGGAGGCTCCACCCTGGGCCGGGAGCTGGGGCTCTTCTTCGCGGGTGCCGGACTGACGGTGTACGAGGGGTACGGGCTGACCGAGACCAGCGCCGCGATCACCGCCAACCCTCCGCGCCGGGCCAAGGCGGGCACCGTCGGCCCGCCGATGCCCGGCGCCTCGGTGGCGATCGCCGACGACGGCGAGGTCTGGGTACGCGGCGACACGGTCTTCGCGGGCTACCTCAACCACCCGCGCTGCACCCAGCAGGTCCTCCGGAACGGCTGGTTGGCCACCGGTGACCTCGGCACCCTGGACGAGGACGGCTACCTCAGCATCACCGGCCGCAAGAAGGACCTGATCGTCACCAGCAACGGCAAGAACGTCGCCCCCGCCACCCTGGAGGAACGCGTCCGGTCCCACCCGCTCGTCTCGCACTGCCTCGTGGTCGGCGACAACCGCCCCTACCTCACCGCCCTGATCACCCTCGACCCGCCCGCCCTCGCCCACTGGCTGACGATCCACGGCCGTGAACAACTGGACATCTGGGGCGTGTTGACCGACCAGGAGCTGCACGGCGAGATCCAGCGCGTCATCGCCGCGGCCAACACCGCCGTCTCCCGCGCCGAGTCCATCCGCGCCTTCCGCCTGCTCCCGCACCAGTTCACGGTCGAACAGGGCCTGCTGACACCCTCCCTCAAGCTCCGCCGCCAGGCCATCCTCCAGCTGCACGCGGACGACATCGAGGAGCTGTACGCACCGTGAGCCGCCTTCCGGGCCGGACGATCCGACCGGATGCGCGCCTCCGACGGGACGTCCGGCCGCACCCCGTCCCTCGTCCGGGAGTGGGGCGCGGCCGGGACCGACTCGGATCGGCGGCTCGGGCTACCGGCTGCTCGGGCCGCCCCTCAGGCCGACTGCCCGAGGTTGCGGTCGGGCCAGCCGTACTGGCCGCCGGTCAGGCACCGGCGGAGAGGGCGGGCAGGTAGCCACCGGCCTGGCCGTCCGCGTTCGGGTGGTAGCTCTCGTCGATCGGGAGCGTGGTGCTGTGAAGCCACTGCGTGCCACTGCCGCAGATCTCGTGACCGCTGAACAGGCCGCGGACGTCCTCGAAGGTGAAGCCCGCGTTGGCGGCTCTTTTCGCGATGACACCGTCGAGAGTGTCGGCCGCGCCGTTGATGGCCGCGCGCTTGGTGTCACCGATGCCGAAGATGCAGGTGCCGTTGATCTGGTAGAGGTGCGGGTAACCCAGCACCACCACATGGGCGTTGGGCGCCTTGCCGTGGATCGCCGAGTAGACCTGGTCGAGCTGGGCGGGCAGGGTGTTCTTCGCGTAGGCCTCCCCCGCCGAGACGGCGCTCAGGCAGGCGCTCTCGGTGTTCAGCACGCAGGTCTCCATGGTGTTGGCGAAGCCCGCGTCGTTGCCGCCGATGGTGATGCTCACCAACGTGGTGGCCGAGTTGAGTCCGGAGAGCTGGCTGTTCAGCACGTCGCCCGTCCGCGCGCCGGAGCAGGCCGCGAAGGTGAACGAGGACGCCCCGTGGGCGTTCTTCCAGAGGTAGGGGTACGCGTTGGTGCTGCGCTCGCAGCTGCCACTCTCACTGGTGTAGCTGCCTGCGCCGACGCCGGAGGAGTAGGAGTCCCCCAGTGCGACGTAGTTGACGGTGGCTGCGCTGGCGGCGGTCGCGCCGACCAGGGTGGTGAGCGCGAGGAGACCGGCCAGAGCGGTTGCGGACACGGCACGAGCAGGGCGCATGGAGCACCTCCACAAAGGTGACGGGGGTCACATTTGTGATACCAGCCGGTAGGCAATTCGAACAGTGCTCATGCCAAGATTGTTGATGAACAATGCGCTTGTGACGTCGCCAGATGAACGAGGCGTCAACTCTCCGCGACCACCGAGACGTTCAACAGACGACTTCGAGTTCGAATCCCTGGGCGTCAATCAGGTGCACGGCCGACCCGGTGTCCACCCGCAGCCACCAGCCGGCTTCGAGCGCCACCGCCACGGCGTCCCGCGAACCGTGCACCGCAAGGTGGTTGAGCCCGGCACGCAGCCGCTGGTACCCGCCCGGCAGCAGCGCCGGCGACTGCTCCAGCACCACGTAGCTGTCACCGAGGCGCCAGCTACGCCCGTTCGCCCAGTGCTGGAACGGCTCGCAGCCGAGCGCCACCAGCACCGGCCCCCACTGCCGTTCGGCCTGGTCGAGGTCGTCGACCCACAGCTCCACGTGATGAATCAGGCCCACGCCTCACCCCTTCGACACCCACACCGCTCACCACCCCCGCGAGGTCAGCTGACGAAGAGCCAACCGGACGACGGGAGTTCCTCGATCGCTTCGTTGGCGGCGGCCGGCACACCCAGCTCGGCCACCGCGGTCGCCACCGCCGCGTGCGCCTGGCGCAGCCCCGTCTCGCCCCAGCCGAGCAGCTCGACCGCCAGCCCCGGGGCGACCAGCAGCCGCCGGTAGTGCCGGCCGGACGCCGGGTCGGGCGCGGTCGGCCCGACGGCGCGAAGAGCCGCGGCCATCCGCACCCGCGCGCACTCGTGGCCGCCGTTCGCCGACCCGACCCGGTCGTAGAGGTAGCCGAGGTAGTGCGCCGGGCCGATCACCGCCTGCGCCTCCTCGCGGGCCTCGCGGGCCAGCGCGGCCGCGGGATCGCCGTCGTCCTCGGGCTCCAGCGAACCGCCCGGCAGGCTGACCACGCCGTCCCTGGGGTTCACCAGCGTCAGCACCCGCCCGTCCGGCACGAAGAGCCAGCCCCAGGACTGCTTCACCGGCAGCCCGGCGGGCACCGCCTCCCCCGGCCGCCACGGCCAGCCCGCATTGGGACGGCGCCGCACCCGGCCGAGCAGCTCGGAGATCTCCGCGCTGTACTCGATACTGCTCACTCGCCCCCCTCCAGCGGTCGTGCCCGCGCCTCGTGCGGCGCGCGGTCGGTTCGGGTCGGGGACGACCTGGCAGGAGGCCGCCTGGTGCGCTCCGACCTGTTGATCTTCCCCGAACACGCGGTCGATGAACAGTCCTGGCCGCCGCGCGGGGCATGCCGCAGAACCCCGCGGTGCGGAACAACAGGGGACGAACCGGAGACCAACGGAGGCTGAACGGCAGATCAGCCGACGCACTCCTGGGCCATTCTGACGCCTCAGCGCCCGGCGTCACCCCCGTCCCCGGCCGCGTCGCCACCCTGTTCCCGGGTCGCCCCGCCCGACTCCCCCGCCCCACCACCCGGCCCGTCCGCATCGGGCACACCGGCCTCGCCGACCACCCCGCGTTCGCCGATCGCATCACCTTCATCGGCCGGCCGCTGCGACGGACCGCCCGCCCACCGGCCCCACCGGGAGGGCAAGGGGAACCCCGCCCGGGCCGCCAGCCGCCCCGGCGGACCCTCCGCCCCCACCGCGACCAGGGCGGCCGCGGTCTCCACCACCGACATCGGCCGCAGCCACCCGTCCACCAGCACCCAGCCCAGCACCTCGCGCCCACCGTCCGCCCTCGCCGGGCGGTACAGCAGCAACTCCCCGGCCCCGTACCCGGCGACCGCCGCCGCGAGCGTGATGCAGAACGCCTCCACCTCCCGACCGGAGGTGGTGAACGCCCCGGACTCCACCACCGGTTCGGCCCGCGCCGAAAGCTGCTCCCCGTCCAACAGGCCGACCGACCGCAGCACCAGCAGCTGCCGCCCCTCGCCCGCCCCGGCCCCGAGCGCCAGGTAGACCTCGGACACGTACTGCAGCACGGCGACCAAGCGCTCCTCCGGCTGCTCCTCCAGGCCGACGGACATCAGCAGCACCGAACTGCCGACGGAGATCCGCACCCTGGCGAGGTGGTCCGCCAGCAGCACCGGGAGCAGCTCGGCCAGCGGCTCGCCCCGGTAGACGAACGGCTCGCCCGCCAGCTCCGGATCGGCGGCGTAGGCGACCCTGGCCACCGGGTCGTCCTGGGCCAGCAGGTGCTGCTCGCAGAAGTCGGCGAAGTCGAGCGGCTCCAGGACCCTGAGGTGCACCTCCAGCCCCTCACCGCGCAGGGCGCGCAGCTGGTTCTCCGTCCGGCGCAGGTAGTACCCGTAGTCGGCGCCACCGAACAGGCCGTGCTCGCGCAGCCGCGCGAAGTCGGCCGGGTCGACGGCGACCGCGAGCGCCACCGGTTGCCGCAGCACCCCGCCCGTACCCTGCCGCGGGCGCCCGCCGCCCCCGGTGCCCCGGGATCCGTCGGCCGGCCCGGTGGCGCCGCTCCCGGCTCTCTGCCTTCGCCGCCCGGGGCCGTTCGGCTCCGCTCTCCCCGACTCCGGCCGCCGCGTTCCTCGCCTCCGCGCCTCGGACCCGCTCGGCCTCGCCACCCTCGACCCGCTCGGCCCCGACGGGCTGGACTCCGAGCGGCTGCACTTCGACCGCCCGCACTTCGACCGACTCGACATGGACGACATCGGACCCTCCCTCGGAACGACTGTCGGAGTGCCCACCGACGGCGGGCCACTGACACTCGCGACCATACAGAGCGTCACTGACAATCCACTCTCCGCAGCAGTTCCGGCCGGGCGCCCCCGCAGCGATCCCGCGCCCTTCGCCGGCCGCCACAAGCGCCGAAACGCCAGAAGGCCCGGAGTGGACATCCACTCCGGGCCTTCCGTGCCGGTGGGCCTAACAGGACTTGAACCTGTGGCCTCTTCCTTATCAGGGAAGCGCTCTAACCGTCTGAGCTATAGGCCCTTGCCGCACAGAGAGATTAGCTGACCTGCGGCCTATCTCCAAAACGCGTGCGGATCCCGACCCGCAGGTGAAAGCCGCTCTGACGTTCGGGGAAGTCCCGCCCCCAGCCAACCGGCCCCCCTGCCCCGCCGCTGTTCTCGAAGCCCCACCACCAGGCCGCGGCCGGCCACTCGGTGTACCGCAGGACCGGGCATGCGCGCGGGGCCGCCCCCGGCGCACCCCTCCAAGATCCCCGTGAACTCCTGCGGCCCCGCCCCGGTGCGGGTGGGAGCCCGATGACCACGACGGGCCGGGCATTGTCAGCGGCTCCTGTGATACTCGGAGCTGGTCGGCCGTACCCTGGGCCGGCCCCGCGCCGACTCGGAGGGAGCAGAAGTGGCGATCATGCGGGTGAGGGCCCTGCCGTGAGACTGCTGCACACCTCCGACTGGCACCTGGGCCGCTCGTTCCACCGGGAGAACCTGCACCAGGCCCAGCGCGCCTTCCTGGACCACCTGGTGGCAGTGGTCGAAGCGCGCCGGGTCGAGGCGGTGCTGGTCGCGGGCGACGTCTACGACCGGGCGCTGCCAGGGCTCGAGGCGGTGGCGCTCTTCGACGACGTGCTGCACCGGCTGGCCGACCTCGGGGTGCCGACGGTCTTCATCAGCGGCAACCACGACTCGGCACGCAGGCTCGGGGTGGGCGCCGGTCTGATCGAGCGGGCCGGCATCCATCTGCGCACCGATCCGGACGGCTGCGCCGCCCCGGTGCTGCTGGCCGACGAGCACGGCCCGGTGGCGGTCTACGGGCTGCCGTACCTGGAGCCGGCGCTCACCCGGGAGCGGTTCGGGCTGGAGGCCGGCGGGCACACCGAGGTGCTGCGCGCGGCGATGGCGCGGGTCACGGCGGACCTGGCGGAGCGCCCCGCCGGCACCAGGGCGGTGGTGCTCGCACACGCCTTCGTCACGGGCGGCGAGCCGAGCGACAGCGAGCGGGACATCACCGTCGGCGGCGTGGCGAGCGTCCCGGCCTCGGTGTTCGACGGGGCGCACTACGCCGCGCTGGGCCATCTGCACGGCTGCCAGACCCTCGCCCCTCATCTGCGCTACAGCGGCTCCCCGCTGGCCTACTCCTTCTCCGAGACGGACCACCGCAAGACCATGTGGCTGGTCGACCTCGCCGCCGACGGCTCGGTCGAGGCCGAGCGGATCGACTGCCCGCAGCCGCGTCCGCTGGCCCGGATCAGAGGGCGGCTGGCCGAACTGCTGGCCGACGAGCGGCTCGCCGTGCACGAGCGGGCCTGGATCCAGGCCACCCTCACCGACCCGGTCCGTCCGGCCAACCCGATGGAGGAGCTGCGGCGCCGCTTCCCGCACACCCTCCAGCTGCTGTTCGAGCCCGAGCCCACTCCGGGCGAGGAACGCGTCTCGTACGCGGACCGGGTCAGCGGCCGGGCGGACTTGGAGATCGCCGAGGGCTTCGTCAAGCACGTCCGCGGCAGCGGGCCGGACGAGCTGGAGCAGGGCTGGCTGCGGGAGGCCTTCGAGGCCGTCAGGCTGGCCGACGAGCGCGCGCGGGAGCTGCCCCGATGAGACTTCACCAGTTGACGGTCACCGCCTTCGGCCCGTTCGCCGGGACGGAGCAGGTGGACTTCGACCACCTCACCTCCGGCGGGCTCTTCCTGCTGCGCGGCGCCACGGGCGCCGGCAAGAGCAGCGTGCTGGACGCGGTCTGCTTCGCGCTCTACGGCGAGGTCCCCGGCGCCCGGCGGGGCAATCCGCTGCGCAGCGATCACGCCGATCCGCTGCTGCCCACCGAGGTCCGTCTGGAGCTGACCCTGGGCGGGCGCCGACTGGAGATCACCCGCAGCCCCGAGCAGAAGCGTCCCAAGCGCCGCGGCACCGGCACCACGACCGAGAAGCCGCGGACCTTGCTGCGCGAGTGGTCCGCCGACCTCGGTGACGGTTCGCCGGGCTGGCGGGCCGTCAGCAGGTCGCACCAGGAGGCCGGGGAGGAGATCCGCCGGCTGATCGGCATGAGTCGCGACCAGTTCTGCCAGGTCGTCCTGCTCCCGCAGGGAGACTTCGCCCGCTTCCTGCGTGCCGACGCCGCGGACCGGGCGGCGCTGCTGCGGCAGCTGTTCGACACCGGCCGGTTCGACCAGGTGGAGCGCTGGCTCGGCGAGCAGCGGCGCGCCCAGGAGGCCGCCGTGCAGGGCGGGCTGCAGCGGCTGCGCGACCTCGTGGGCCGCGCACAGGAGGCGGCCGGCCCCGGCGCCGAGCCGCCGGACGGCTGGGTGCCCGACGAGGACACCGGGGTCAGGGCCTCGGCCGCCGGGTCGGCGGGGCTGGCGGCCGGGGCGCTCGGCTGGGCGGCGATCCTGCGCGGCGGTGCGGCGGAGCAGTTGGCGGTGACTCGCTCGGCCGTGGCACTGGCCGAGGGCTCCCATGCGGCGGCCCAGCGGCACCGGCAGTGGGCGGGCGAGCTGGCCGACCGTCAACGTCGGCACCAAGCAGCAGCGTTGGAGGCGCAGCGACTGCGCGACTCGGCCGATCGGCTCGCCGACGACGAGCGGCGGCTGGCCGCCGCCCAGGCCGCCCTGGGCGTGGAGTCGGTGCTGCGGCTGTGCGACAGCGCGTCCGCCGCCCTGCACGCCGCTCGCCAGACCGAACACGAGCGCCGCGCCGCCCTGTCCCGCCTCATCACTCCCTCGCCCGAGGCGGGCGGCGACCACTCCGACGCCCAGCCGCCGGTCGACGTGTCCTTCTTCGCCCGCCCTGCCGTCAGCGGCTCCGCCGACCGCCACGAGGCCTTCGGGGAGTCTCTCGGGGAGGCCGAACTGGCCGAGGCCGAGCGTAGGTTGCAGGCGCAGCTCGGACTGCTGGAGGCGGCGCGAGCCGATGAGCGGCGGCAGGCCGAGCTGCACCGGGAGCATCACAAGCTCACCGCCGACCGGGAGCGTGCCGACGAGCTCGCGGAGGAGGCCCAGGACTGGCTGCGGGACTTCGAGGACCGGCTCACAGCCCTCCAGGAAGAGCGCGAGGCAGCCCGGGTCGCCGGCGCCAGGGTCGAGCAACTGGACGCCCACCGCGCCGACTTGAACCACCGCCTGGCGGCCGCCGACCGGCGGGACGAACTGCGCACCAGGATGGCCGAGGCGGAGGCTGAGGTGTCGGTGCTGCGCGACCGGGCGCAGGACGCCCGCGAGCACAGCCTGGAGCTGCGGGAGCGCCGACTCGCCGGCATGGCGGCCGAGTTGGCGGGCCAGCTGTCCGCGGGTGCGGCCTGCCGGGTCTGCGGCTCCGAGGTACATCCCGCCCCCGCGAAGCCGTCCGCAGCTCAGGTGAGCGCTGCGGACGAGGAGGCCGCCAGGGCTGTGCAGAGCCGGGCCGAACGGGCGCTGTCGGCGGCCGAGACGGCCCTGACGGCACTGCGGGTCGAGGAGGCGGAGGCGTCCGGCGCCGCCGGTGCGCAGCAGGTCGCCGAGGTGCGGGCAGCACTGGCGGAGGCCGAGCGAGAGCGGCGCTCGGCCGTCCGGGCGGCCGAGGGCCTCGGCGCGGTGGAGCAGCGGATCGACCGGCTGGCGGGCGAGCAGTCCCGGCGGCAGGCTCAGCTGCGGCAGGCCGGTGAGGACAGCGCGGCACTCGCCGGGCAGCTGAAGAAACTGGCCGAGGAGCAGCAGGAGTTGGGGCAGCGGGTGCACGCGGCCCGGGCCGGCGCCGCGTCGGTCGACACCCGGGCCACCGGGCTGGCCGCGCTGGCGGAGGCCGTGGTCGCCGCACTGGCCGCCGTCCGGGATTCGACCGCGGCCGGGTCCCGGTTGGCGGAGGCCGCACAGGAGCTGACCCGGACCAGCCTGGCGGCGGGCTTCGCCGCACCCGGGGACGCCCGCGCCGCGCTGCTGCCCGCCGCCGAGCGGACGACCCTGAAGTCTCGGCTGGAGCAGCAGCGCGCGGCCCTGGACGCGGTCGAACGGCAGCTGGCCGACCCAGAGTTGGTCGCGGCGGCGGCGCAGCCCGCGGTCGATCAGGAGGCCGCGGAGGCCCGCCTCCTGGCGGCAACGGCCCGGCTGAGGGCGGCTTCGGCGGCCGAGAGCGCGGCCGTCGAGCGCTGTGCGGCGCTGGCCCGGCTCAGCGGTGAGCTGGCGGCGCTCGCCGCCGAACTCGCCCCGGCCTTGGAGCTGCACGGGCGGGTCAGCCGGCTGGCCGGTCTCGCCGCCGGCACCTCGCCGGAGAACGCCCTGCGGATGCGGCTGGAGTCGTACGTCCTGGCGGCCCGGCTGGAGCAGGTGGCGCAGCGGGCGAGCGGGCGGCTGGTACGGATGTCCGGCGGGCGGTACACGCTCGTCCACAGCGACGACCGGATCGCGGGCAACCGGCGCTCCGGCCTGGCCCTCCGGGTGGTGGACGCCTGGACGGGCGTCGCCCGGGACACCGCCACGCTCTCTGGCGGGGAGAGCTTCTTCGCCTCGCTCGCCCTGGCGCTCGGACTGGCCGACGTGGTCACGGACGAGGCGGGCGGGATGCCGCTGGACACCCTCTTCATCGACGAGGGCTTCGGCAGCCTCGACGAGCAGACGCTGGAGGAGGTGATGGACGTGCTGGACGGGCTGCGCGAGCGGGACCGGGCGGTCGGCATCGTGAGCCATGTCGCCGATCTGCGTTCCCGGATCCCCGGTCAGCTCCTGGTCCGCAAGGGCCGGCACGGCTCGACCTTGCACCTGGCCACCCGTACGGACGGCTAGGCCGGCCCGCTCTGGACGTGGGCCGGCCCGATTGGGACGGTGGGGACGGCCGAGTCGGCCGGCCCGGCACCGCGCTCGGCCACCCGTACGGGCGACCGGGCCGGCACCGTCGGCCGGTGCCGCGCCGGCCGTTCAGCCGGAGCAGGCGATGCGCTGGGCCTCCTGCCAGGTGCAGACGGGGCAGAAGGTGATCCCGGGGTGGTCGGCGGGCAGCTCGGTGGGGTCGCCGCACCGGACGCAGTCGGCGCGCGGCCCGGTGAGTGCCGGGTCGTGGGTGAGTGCCCGGACGGCGTCGCCGTCCGGGGCGAGTGCGCACTGCTGGGTTTCGTCCGCCATGCCGTCTTCCTACCCCGCGCGCCCGTCCCCGGCCAAACACGGATCGGACAGCGGGAACAGCCGGGTGAGCGCCCGGGGCCGCGGGACCCTCCCGGTCATCCGCCCGCGCGGATGCGGGAGGCATCCGTGGCGCGCCGGAGCCCGGCCCGCAGACCACCCCCAGGCCCGGGGCCGGGTGCGGTTCCCCCACCCAGGGCATGGGGAACCGCCCGGCCGGCCCGTCACGAGGCCGTGCGGTTCCCCGCGGCCGAGGGCCCTCCCGTCAGCCGGAGAGTCAGACCCTGCCGGAGAAGCCACATCACGTCCTCACCGTCAGCCGAGGAAGGAAAGCCGGACCGTGCGGCGCGGGTTGTCTCCGTTGGTGTCGACCAGGACCACCGACTGCCAGACCCCGAGCGCGAGTTGGCCGCCGATGACCGGCAGGGTGGCGTGCGGGGCGACCAGCCCGGGAAGCACGTGGTCGCGCCCGTGTCCGGGACTGCCGTGGCGGTGGCGCCAGCGGTTGTCGGCGGGGAGCAGGTCACGCAGGGCCGCGAGCAGGTCGCCGTCGCTCCCGGCACCGGTCTCGATCACCGCGACCCCGGCGGTGGCGTGCGGGACGAAGACGTTCAGCAGACCGTCCCGTCCGGGGGCGGCCGTGTCCAGGAAGGCCGCACAGCGGTCGGTGATGTCGAGGGCGACCTCAGCGGTGCCGGTGGTGATCTCGAAGGTCATGGTGTGGAAGGTGTCCGCCATGGCGCCCATCCTTGCCCACCCCGCGCCGCCGTGGGCAACTGGGCTCGCCGTCCGCCGGGACGGAGCCACCGGCCGGCCGGGGCCGCGCACGCTCCTGGAACGGCGCCGGCCGGGCACGCCGGGCCGGGTACACCTGACCGGGACGGCGGCCAGGACCCGGCCGGAACGGCGGCCACGCAGACCTGGTCCGTGTCCGGGCAGCACAAATACCCGACAGACCTCAGGTCCATCGGGTCGGGTCGACCGGGCCCGCGCCGGGCGGGCCCGGCGCTCAGCCCCGGCTGCCGAACAGGCTCCGCTTCAGCCTGCGCAGCGGCGCCAGCAGCAGCACCCTGGTGGTGCGGCGACGGGAGGCCGGGCTGGCCACGCCACGCGGCGTCAGCTCTCTTATCAGGCCCAGCGCCTCCGCCGTGTCCACCGTGGAGAGCGCCGGAGCACCCAGCACCGACAGGTGGCGGTCGATCCGGCGGCCGGTCGCGCCGACGCCGCACTGGATCGCCGGCACCCGGGGCCGACTCCGTACTTGCATCTGTTCCATCTGTTTCCCACCCCTACGAGGCGCCAGGGCCGTGGCGAAGACTATCCGTGGGGGACGGCCTTCGCGCAACCGTCCTGGTGTTCTGCCACCGTACCGTGCGCAACTAACTGACGCTTCACCAGGATGCCGTGGCCTCGGTCACGAGTGCGCATCGACCTGACGCATCGACGGATGGGATAATCCCGGGTCAGCCCGCCGACGGCCGGCCGGACCCGCCTTCCTTGTCATCTGAGGCGAATGCGGCTACTCACGGCGCGCGGGCCGGGCGGGCCGCGCCGGGCGCACGACGGGCCCGCTGCCCGACAGCCCGGCCGGCGTGGCGAACAGGAAGGACGCCCCGACACCGGAGAGGCCCAGCCCGGTGAAGGAGACCAGGGCGAGCACCGTCAGCCAGGACCCGGGCGAGGCCCAGCGCACCAGGCCGGCATAGCGGAGCAGGCCGGCCAGCCCGAGGAGCCCGGTGCCGACCAGGGCCGCCATCCCGCTGCGCACCCGGCGCAGCTCGGCCTCCTGCCAGCCGAGCAGCAGGGCCACCCCGAAGGTGAGGCACCAGGCTCCGAGCACCCGCACGTCCAAGGCGCGCACCTGCCAGGGCCAGTCCCGGGCGAGGACGTCCGGGACCAGGTACAGCAGGAGTCCGCAGGCGGCGAAGACCAGTCCGTTGCCGATGATCGGCGCGGCGACCCACCAGGGCAGCCGGGGCGGCCGGGGTGCGGGCTGCCCGTTCCGCGCCCGCCAGCGCGTGTTGCGGCGCCACTGCGCGCCGAAGGCGATCAGCCCGAGGAGCGGTGCGGCGGCATGGCCTCCGAGCCAGACCCAGGCGGAGAGGACCGCGACGGCCCCGCCCTGCGCCAGGTGGAGCGTGCCGTGTCCGAGCAGGCAGGCGCCGAGCGTCAGCAGCACCAGCAGCGAGCTGGCCGCCACCGCCACCCGGACCCGGACCCACTGCTCGGCGCACAGGGCCATGGCGAGCATCAGGCAGCTGCCGCCGTATCCCGCGCCCAGCAGGGTCGCGGTGACGGGCGACATCCGCCAGGGGAAGAGGTCGACGGTGTGGCCGCTGAGCAGGGTGAGGTCGGCGGCGCCGTACCCGGCGACCAGCAGCAGCGGGGCCAGCACCAGCCCCTGTAGCACTGGGCTGACTGCCGGACCTGCGGTCGGCTGCGAGCGCACGGCGGCTCCTGGAGACAGCGGTGGACGGTCGGCAGTCGGGGCGACGGGGCGCGGGATCGGCGGGCATCCCTGTGAGACGTCCCGTCAATATAGGAGTCGATGCCAGGCCCGGCAATGGACCGGGCAATACTTCAGGAAATGAACACATCCGGGGGATTGACGCCCCCGCTTCCTACAAGCAGTATCTCTAGCAATGCGGGCGACCGGATCACACTCCCGGCGTCCTCCGGTCGGATGAATTCATTCCGGCCCATACGAGTTCGACAGCTGAAGAGCTTCCGGCATCAGCCGTGAGTCCCTGTCTGACCACCTCGACGCTGCGGTGGTCTGGCTACGGGTGGTGTACGGACCGGCGGCCGACCGTTGAGGGTCGGTCGGGCCGCCACCGGGCTGCCGGTGCCGCCGCTCGAACGGCGCGGCACCGGCGGTCGCCTTTCCAGCCGAACCAACAACGAGTGGCGCACGACGCCTCCCCGCCGGGCCGAGCGCCCGATCCACGAGCCGGGTTTGCGCCGGTGCGCCACCTCTCCGTTGCCTGAGCGTCACCGAAGACCCACTGTCCGTGCATCGAAGCTCACTACAGTGAAGTGAACGGTACCGATCGGTCTGCCGACTTCCCAGCGCCCAGCACCCATATCGGAGTGAATCCAGCGTGAGTCCCCTCCTGAGCATCGTGCTGCCAGTCCACGGGGTGGAGCCCTTCCTCCCCCGCTGCCTCGACTCGCTCGGAGTGGGTGCCGCCAGAGCCGACGCTGCGGGCGCGGACACCGAGGTCGAGGTGATCGCGGTGGACGACCGCTCGCCCGACGGCTGCGGTGCGATCCTGGACGACCACGCGGCCCGCGACCCGCGCCTGCGGGTGCTGCACCTGCCCGAGAACCAGGGCCTGGGCGGCGCCCGCGCCGCCGGTCTGGCCGAGGCGCGCGGCCGGTACGTCTGGTTCGTGGACAGCGACGACTGGCTGCCCGACGGCGCGCTGTCCGCCGTCCTCGCCGAGCTGCGCCGCGAGCAGGACGCCGAGCAGCCGGTGGACGTCCTGCTCACCGACTTCACCCACGTCTACCCGGACGGCTCCACCGAGCCCAACCCGTGGCGCCACGTGCTGACCGGTTCCCCGCTCGCCGAGGGCTGCACCGCCCGTGAGCACCCCGGCCTGATGCAGACGGTGATGGCGGTGTGGAACAAGATCTTCCGGCGCGCGTTCCTTCAGGACTTGGACGTCTCCTTCGGCCGCGGCTACTACGAGGACATCTCCGTCACCTATCCGGCCCTGGTCGCCGCCCGCCGACTGCGCTACCTCGACCGCCCCTGCTACACCTACCGGCGCGGCCGCCCCGGCGCGATCACCAACACCGCCTCGCCCAAGCACGCGGACGCCTTCGCCCAGTACGATGCGATCTTCGCCTTCCTCGACCGCCGGGGAATCGGCAGCGCCGGCCAGGACGCGCTGCGCGACCTGGTCTTCGACCGCACCGTGAAGCAGGCCCTGACCATCTACGACACCCCCGGACTGGTCCCGACCGGACTGCGCGGCGACTTCTTCGACCGGATCGGCCGGCACTTCGACCGCAACCGCCCGCCCGGCTACCGCTACCCCGCCGGCGTGCGCGGCATCCAGTACCGCCTGGTGGCCACCGGCTCCCGGCTCACGTACAGCGAGCTGCGGCGCACCAAGCGGATCCCGCGCTCGCTGCGCAGCCGGGCCAGGGCGATGGCGCCCACCGTCCGCAAAGGGGTGCGCAGCGGGGCCAGGTACGCGGCGTACAACACCTTCCGGCGGCTGCCGCTGGACGAGGACCTGGCCGTCTACGCCGCGTACTGGCACCGGGGTTACGCCTGCAACCCGGCCGCGATCTACGAGAAGGCGCGGGAGCTGGCCCCGCAGGTGCGGGGGGTCTGGGTGGTGGAGACCAGGGCGCAGGCGGCCACCCTGCCCGCCGGGGTGCCGTACGTCGTGGTGAACACCCCCGCGTACCTGCGGGTGATGGCGACCGCCAAGTACTTCGTCAACAACGTCAACTTCCCGCACACCATGGCCAAGCGCCCCGGCACGGTGCATGTGCAGACCCAGCACGGAACCCCGCTCAAGAGCATGGGAATGGACCTGCGCGAGTACCCGCTCGCGGCCGACGGGATGGACTTCGACCGGCTGCAGGAGGCCGTGGACCGCTGGGACTTCCTGGTCTCGCCCAACCCGCACACCAGCGAGCACTTCAGCCGCGCCTTCCCCGGCCGGTACGAGCTGCTGGAGACCGGATACCCGCGCAACGACCGGCTCGCCGGCGCGACGGCCGCCGACGTGGCGGCGGTCCGCCGGAAGCTCGGGCTGGCCGAGGGGCAGCGGGTGGTGCTGTACGCGCCGACGCACCGGGAGGCGCAGGGCGGGTACGTACCGCTGCTGGACGTCGGCGAGTTGGCGTCCCGGCTCGGTCCCGGGTACACGCTGCTGGTCCGCGCCCACTACTTCCACCGGGGCAGCGTCGGTGAGCCCGAGCTCGGCACGGCGGCGGCGCGGGTCGTCGACGTCTCGGCGTACCCGGCGGTGGAGGACCTCTGCCTGGCTGCCGACGCGCTGGTCACCGACTACTCCTCGCTGATGTTCGACTATGCCGTGCTGGACCGTCCGATGGTGGTCTTCGCACCGGACTGGGCCGAGTACCGCCGGGTGCGGGGGGTGTACTTCGACCTGCTCGCCGAGCCGCCGGGGGTGGTCGCCACCGAGACGGCCGAGGTCGCCGAGGCGCTGCGGAGCGGTGATCCGGCGCCGGGGGCGCGGGCGGCGTTCCGCGAGCGGTTCTGCCCCTGGGACGACGGGCGGGCCGCCGAGCGCGTGGTCCGCCGGATCTTCCCCGTCACGGTGGCGCCCGCCGTGGAGCAGGACGAGCCGGCGGGTGCCCGGGAAGCCGCGCGGAACGGAAGGCGGCGGGCCGCACTGGCCGGCGGGTGAACTGATCCCCGGGGTGCCGGCCGGACGGTGCGCCGCGGGCTCCGGCCGCCGCTCGCCCCGGCGGGCACCGGTCCCTGCGCCCGGCGGCCTCAGAGCTGACGAACGGCAGTATCCCGACCAGCACTCCGGCCACGACCAGCAGGGACGGCGCGGGGACGCTCCACCGCCGGGCCCCGGTGGCGACCGCTGCGGCGAGCACGACCAGCGACAGGACGGTGGTGACCCCGCTCATCGGACGCCCCTTCGGTAAACGGACCCCGACGCGGTACTGACGACTCGCTGACACACCTGAGCGGGCCTCCGGGTTCGGAGGGCCGACGCCGACGCGGCGTCACCCCCCTGATCATCGGTTTCGCGTACGACCATACGCAGCGCGTGACGAGGATCGCAGTGGTCGAACGACCTGCGTAGTGGACGGCCGACGGGGTTCATGACGTAATCTGCGGTCTGACCTCGGCCCAGTCACGAGTCCGGGGATGTCGGTCGGCCAGGGAGGGCCCATGCTCAACCTCATCACCAAGCTCGTGCTCAAGCCCGTGGCGAAGGCGATCTACCGCCCCGTCATCGAGGGGCTGGAGCACGTGCCTCGCAAGGGTGGGGTGATCCTGGCCAGCAACCACCTGTCCTTCATCGACAGCGTGGTCATCCCGCTGACCGCTCCGCGTCAGGTCCACTTCCTGGCCAAGGCCGAGTACTTCACCGGCACCGGCCTCAAGGGCGCGCTCTCCCGGGGCTTCTTCACCAGCGTCATCAACGCCGTCCCGGTCGAGCGCGGCACCTACCGCTCGGCGGCGGCCTCGCTGGAGCAGGCGCTGGGCATCCTGCAGCAGGGCAAGGCGTTCGGCATCTACCCCGAGGGCACCCGCTCGCTGGACGGCCGGCTGTACAAGGGCAAGACCGGTGTGGCCTGGCTGGCGCTGACCGCCGGCGTGCCGGTGGTGCCGGTCGCACTGGAGGGCCCGGCCGATATCCTGCCGGTCGGCAAGCGGATCCCCCGGCTGCGCAAGGTGACGGTCCGTTTCGGCGAGCCGCTGGACTTCTCCGCGCTGCACGGCCAGGCCCGCAACGCCAAGGCCCGCCGCCAGGTCACCGACGAGGTGATGGCGGCGATCCACGCGCTCTCCGGGCAGGAGTTGGCCGACACCTACAACGAGCGCCCGGCCGCGGCCTGACCGTTCGGCGCCTGCCCCGGCAACGCCTCGCCGTTCAACGTCTCGCCGTTCAGCGCCCTTCCGCCCACTGCGTGCCCGTTCACCGTCGGTACGCCCGCTGAAACGCCTTCCCCCGAAGGGCCGTTCGTCGGCGTACCGTCCGGGCGCCGGGCCGGTACCGGGTGCTCCCGCCGCAGCAGCGCCGCGTAGCGGCCGTCCAGGGCGAGCAGTTGCTCGTGGGTGCCCAGTTCGGCGATCCGGCCACCGTCGAGGACGGCGATCTGGTCGGCGTGGCGGACGGTGGAGAGCCGGTGAGCGATGGTGATGGTCGTACGGCCGACGGCGAGGGCGTCGATGGCCTGCTGGACGGCGCGTTCGGTCTGGTTGTCCAGCGCACTGGTGGCCTCGTCCAGGATCAGCACGGGCGGGTTGCGCAGGATGGTGCGGGCGATGGCCAGGCGCTGCTTCTCACCGCCGGAGAACCGGTAGCCCCGCTCGCCGACCACGGTGTCGTAGCCCTCGGGGAGGGCGGCGATCATGTGGTGGATCTGGGCCGCCTCGGCGGCGGCGACCAGTTCGGCGTCGGTGGCGTCCGGCTTGGCGAAGCGCAGGTTGTCGGCGACCGAGGCGTGGAAGAGGTACGTCTCCTGGGAGACCACGCCGACGGTCTCGGCCAGGGTCGCGAAGGAGAGTTCGCGGACGTCGGTGCCGTCGATGGCGACCCGGCCGCTGCTGACGTCGTAGAGCCTGGGCACCAGGTAGCTGAGCGAGGTCTTGCCGGATCCGGTCTCGCCGACCACCGCCAGTGAGCTGCCCGCGGGCACCTTGAGGTCGATCCCGGTCAGGGTGGGCTGCGGCTGGTCGGGGTGGTAGCGGAACTCGACGTCCTCGAGGACGACGTCGCCGCGCACCCGGTCGAGCCGGACGGGGTGTCCGGGCTCCTGGATCTCCACCGGCAGGTCCAGGTACTCGAAGATCCGCTGGAACAGGGCGAGCGAGGTCTGGACGTCCACACCGGTGGAGAGCAGGCTCACGGCCGGCCGGAGCAGGCCCTGCTGCAGCGAGACGAAGGCGACCAGGGTGCCGATCGAGACGATCGGCACACCTTCGGCACTGGCGAGGCCGGCGGCCCAGTAGATGACGGCCGGCATCGCGGCCATCACGATCCCGATGGTGGACATCCGCCAGCGCCCGGCCATGCTGGAGCGGACCTCCAGTTTGGCCAGTTCGGCGGACTGCCCGGTGAACTCCTGGGAGAGCGAGTCGGATCGGCCCATGGTGCGGCCGAGCAGCACGCCGCTCACCGAGAGGGACTCCTGGACGGCCGAGCTCATCAGGGCGAGCTGCTTCTGCCGTTCACCGGTGATCCGCTTGCGCTCGTTGCCGACCCGGCGGCTGATCCAGACGAACAGCGGGAGCAGCAGCAGCGAGACCACCGTCAGCCGCCAGTCCAGCGCCACCATCGCGACCACGGTGGCGACCACGCTGGTGAGGTTGGAGACCAGCGAGGTGGCGGTGGAGGTGACGGTGGACTGCATGCCGCCGATGTCGTTGGCGATCCGGGACTGCACCTCGCCGGTCCGGGTGCGGGTGAAGAACGCCAGCGACATCCGCTGCAGGTGGCTGTAGACCGCGGTGCGGAGGTCGTGCATCACGTGCTGGCCGACGGTGGTGGAGATCAGCGTCTGCAGCACGTTGAAGATGCTGTTGACCACGGCGGCCGTGATCATGCCGAGCACCAGCAGGCTGAGCAGGCCGGTACGGCCCTGCGGGATGGCGGTGTCGAGCACCGCGCGGAGCAGGAACGGGGTCGCCACCGAGACTACGGCGGAGGCCGCGACCAGCAGCCCGACCAGGGCCAGGCGGCCCACGTACGGGCGGAACAGGCCGAGGATCCGGCGCACCTGGGCCGGGGGCCCGGGCTCGCCCTGGGCACGTGGCGGCGGGGTCCAGTCGAGGCGGTCGGGCTTCAAGGGCGGCCTCCGCGGGGCACGGGAACGGACATGTTCCCCAGCGTATAGAGACGGACTCATAGTTAGCAAAGCTAATAATGAGGCTTGTCCTATTCCCGTGCGCCGTGACACGCCGCGAGATCCCGGGAAGCCACGCAGGTGCGCTCTCGCGACGCGCAGTCCCGCGGCTGGGACAGCCGGTGGCCTACCGCGGCCCGTACGTCCTGGCCGCCTTGGAGGAGACGCCCCCGAGCCTGCCCGCGGGCAGCACCCGGCTGAGCGCCACGGCCGCCTTGTAGCGCCGGCTCGGGACGGAGAGGCTCCGCCCGCGCGCCAGGTCGCGCAGAGCCTCGTCCACCACGCGATCGGCGGAGAGCCAGGCCCAGGAGGGGATGTTGGAGGTGCCCATCCCGGCGCGCTCGTGGAACTCGGTCCGGGTGAAGCCCGGGCAGAGGGCCAGCGGGCGGACCCCGGTGCCGCCGAGGTCGCGGGCGATGCCCTGGGTGAAGCTGACCATCCAGGCCTTGCTCGCCCCGTAGGTCCCGCGCGGCACGAAGGCCGCGACCGAGGCGACGTTGACGATCCCGCCGAAGCCGCGCTCCTTCATGCCCGGGAGGGCGGCCATGGTCAGCCGCAGCACGGCCTCGATGTGCACCTTGACCATGTCCAGCTCGGCCTGCACCGGCACTTCGAGGAAGGTGCCCTTGTTGCCGAACCCGGCGTTGTTGACCAGGATGCCGACCGGCCGCTCGGCGTCGCGCAGCCGCTCCTCGACGGCGGCGATCCCCACCTCGGTGGCCAGGTCCGCGGGCAGGGTCTCCACCTGGACGCCGTAGCGCTTGCCGAGGTCGGCGGCCGCGGCCCGCAGCCGTTCGGCGTCGCGGGCGACCAGGACCAGGTCGCGGCCGTCCTTGGCGAGGCGGCGGGCGAAGGCCGCGCCGATGCCGGCGGTGGCGCCGGTGATGAGGGCAGTCGTCATGCGCAGACCGTACTCGGTGCCAAGCGCCCTGCGACATATCGGGGCGCGGGGGTTCCGCTCCGTCATGAAGCGGGCCTCGCGCCCCGGTGGGTGCGCGCCTACTCGGCGGCTGCGCGGCCGGCGGCCGTGTCGGCGGCCGTGTCGGCGGCCGTGTCGGCGGCGCCGCCCGCGCCGACCGGGCGCAGCCGGGTGGCGGCGGTGGCCTTCAGCCGCGGGGCCAGCCGGGCGACGTCGCGGGCGCCGACGGTGGCGATCAGGCCGGGCAGCACCCCGCGGACCGACTGCACGCCGCGGAGCCAGGCCTGGGCGTAGACGTGCGGGGAGCGGCGGGCGATCCCGGCGACCAGCCGTTCCACCGCCGGGGCCAGCGGGTAGGTCTTGTTGGCCGGCCAGGGCAGGCGGGAGCGCATCTGGGCCAGCACCGTGTCCTGGTCGGCGCCGCGCACCATGTCGGTGTCGGTCCAGCTCAGGTAGCCGACGCCGACCTTGACACCCTGGTAGGCCACCTCGGCGCGCAGCGAGTGGGCGAAGGCCTCCACCCCGGCCTTGCTGGCGCAGTACGCGGCCATCAGCGGCGCCGGGGTGAGCGCGGCCAGCGAGGCGATCTGCAGCAGGTAGCCCCGGCTCTCGACCAGCGCGGGCAGGAAGGCGCGGGCGGTGGCCACACTGCCGAGCAGGTTGACCTCGATGACCCGGTCGAAGGCGCGCGGATCGCTGTCCTGGAGCGGGCCGCCGAGGGCGATGCCGGCGTTGGCGACCACGGTGTCGATCCGCCCGTAGCGGTCCTGGATCTGCCGGGCGACGGCGCTCAGCGCGTCCAGGTCGGTGACGTCGGCCTCAAAGTACTCGGCATCGGGACCGCACTGGGCGGCGACCGCCTTCAGCTCCTCGGGCTCCAGGCCGACCAGGGCCACCCTTGCGCCGCGCTGGGCCAGGGTGCGCGCCAGCTGCGCGCCGACCCCGCGGGCGGCTCCGGTGACGACCACGACCTGGGCGGCGAGCGGCACGGTGGTGCTCATGCGTTCACACTCCTGACGTCTGCGGCGGTGAAGTCGAAGGCCCGGCGGATCTCCGCGGCGACCTCGACCGGGCGTTCCACGGGCGCCATGTGGCCGACGCCCGGGAGTTCCAGCAGCCCGCGCGGGTCGGGCAGCGCGGCCACGATCCGGCGCGCGTGCACCGGCGGGGTCAGCCGGTCGCGGGTGCCGACGATCACCACGGTGGGCGCGGCCAGCTTGGCGAGCTGCGGACGGACGTCCAACTCGCCCAGCACCCGGCCCCATTGGCGGCGGACGCCGGTCGGGCAGGCGTGCACCACCCGGGCGGTCGCCTCGACCCGGCCCGGCGGGGTGGCCGGGCCCATGACGCCGTACTTGAGCAGTGCCCTGCTGACCGGGGTCACCGGCCCGAGCGGCAGCCTGGACCGCAGGATCCCGTGGTGCAGGAGGCGCCGCAGCGCAGGCGGCCGCACCCCGGACGGGATCACGTTCACCTCGGCCAGCAGGTCGCTCGGACCGGTGCTGACCAGGACGGCGGCGGCGGTCCTGGCGGCCGCCTCGCCGCGGTCGGCGGCGGCCATGACGGTCATCCCGCCCATGCTGTGCCCGGCCAGCACCGCCTGCTCCCCCGCCGGCACCAGCTCGACGAGGACCGCCTCCAGGTCGTCGGCGAGCTTGGCGGTGGAGTAGCCGGCGGCCGTCGGCGGGATGTCGCTGCGGCCGTGGCCGCGCTGGTCGTAGGCCACCACCCGGAACTCGCCGGCGAGTTGGTGGATCACCGGGGCCCAGAAGGCGGTCGAGCAGGTCCAGCCGTGGGAGAGGACCACCGTCGGCGCCCCCTCGTGGCCGTACGCCTCGGCGTGGATCCAATGGCCGTCGGCGGAGCGGATCCGGTACTCCTCGGAGGCCGCCGGGAGTGCGCAGTCGGCGGCCGTCATTCGCCGGTCGGCCCTCATGCGGCGGCCTCCCGGGCCACGGGGGCGGTGCGCTTGAGGAGTTCGTACTCGGCCAGGTCGACCCGGCGGGTGGCGCGGCGGAAGGCGCTGGTGCTGCCCGGCCAGGTGATGGTGTTGCGGCCCTGGGGGTCGAGGTACCAGCTGCGGCAGCCGCCGGTGTTCCAGACGGTGCGCTGCATCCGGTGCTGCACCTCGAGGTTCCAGTGCCGCTGGGCCCGGGCGGTGGGCTGCATCGCGGTGGCGCCGACCGCGTCCAGGGTCTGCAACGCGTCGATGACGTAGTTGAGCTGGGACTCGATCATCAGGATCATCGAGCTGTTGCCGAGGCCCGTGTTGGGCCCTATCACGAAGAAGAGGTTGGGGAAGCCGTGCACGGTGGACCCGCGCAGCGCCTCCATGCCGCCCTTCCACTCCTCGGCGAGGCTGTGCCCCTCGGTTCCGAACACCCGCTCCGCAATGGGGAGATCGGTGACGTGGAAGCCGGTGCCGAAGACGATCGCGTCCACCTCGGCCTCGGTGCCGTCCGCGGCGACCAGGGTGGAGCCGCGCACCTCGGCCAGGCCGGAGGTGACCAGCCGGGCGTTGGGGGCGGCGAGCGCCGGGTAGTAGGTGTTGCTGAGCAGGATCCGCTTGCAGCCGATCCGGTAGTCGGGGGTCAGCCTGGCCCGCAACTTGGGGTCGGTGACGCCCCGTTCGAGGTTGCGCACGGCCATCCGCTGGACCAGGCGGAGCATTTCCGGTTGGCGGACGAAGGCGCCGACCTGGAGTTCGCGCATCGCGAAGACCGAGGCCCGGCGCAGCAGGCCGGTGGCGGGGATCCTGCCGTGCAGCCACTTCTCCAGGGCCGTGATCTCCCGGTCGGCACGCGGCAGCACCCAGGCGGGCGTCCGTTGGAAGACCGTCAGCTCCCCTACCGCTGGCTGGATCTCGGGGATGATCTGGGCGGCCGAGGCGCCGGTGCCGATCACCGCGACCCGCTTGCCCGTCAGGTCGTAGTCGTGCTCCCAGCGCGAGGAGTGGAAGACCCGGCCGGGGAAGTCGGCGAGTCCCGGCAGTTGTGGCAGCTTGGGGTCGGCCAGCGGTCCGGAGGCGGAGACGACGGCGTCGGCGGTCCAGCTTCCGGCGCCGGTGGTGACCCGCCAGCGGGTGTGCTCCCGCTCCCAGCGCAGTTCGGTGACCTCGGTGTGGAACCGCAGGTGCGGGCGGAGTCCGAAGACGTCGGCGACCTTCTCCAGGTAGGCGCGGATGTCCGGCTGCCGGGAGAAGCTGCGCGGCCACTCGGGGTTGGGCGCGAAGGAGAAGGAGTACAGGTGGGAGGGCACGTCGCAGGCGCAGCCCGGGTAGCTGTTGTCGCGCCAGGTGCCGCCGACCGACCCGGCCCTTTCCAGGATGACGAAGTCGGTCATCCCGGCCCGGCGCAGACGCACCCCGGCACCGAGGCCGCCGAAGCCGGAGCCGATCACGGCGACCCGGACGTGCGGGGTCGCGAGCGGGTCGTCGGGCGTGGACGGCTGCTTGCTGCGCTTCGGGCTGGATGCCATGCGGCGGCCTCCTGGTGCTGTGGGGCGACGGGAGTGCGGAACCATGGGACGGGGGCGTCGAACCGGGCCGTTCGACCGGGCTGCCGTTGTGCTCGGGCGGGGACTCCCCGGCCCGAGCCAATCGCGCCAGCAATCACTGGCACGATTGGCAGGGTAGCCCGTACCGGCGCTTCTCGGAAGACGACGGACCGCATCGATTGCCGCACTGTCGCCCTATGCTGAGCCGCGTGGCGGAGATCGAGAGCACAGGCGGCGGCGCCCCGCGCGAGTACCGGGTCGAGGAACTCGCCGAGGCCGCCGGCATCACCACGCGCACCCTGCGCTTCTACCGCGAGCGCAAGCTGCTGCCACCGCCGCGCAAGCAGGGCCGGATCGCCTGGTACGGCGAGGAGCACCTGGCCCGACTGCGCATGATCGCCGAACTGCTGGAGCGCGGGCACACCCTCGGCGGCATCAGCGAGCTGATCGGCGCCGGCGAGAGCGGCCGGGACGTCGCCGAGCTGATCGGGCTGCAGGCCGCCATCACCGAGCCGTGGTCGGACGAGACCCCGGTCCACCTCAGCTGGGCGGACCTCGCCGGTGCCTTCGGGGACCAGCTGAGCGACGCCAACACCGCCGAGTCCATCGCCCAGGGCTACATCACCGTCCAGGAGGACGGCATCACCCACGTCAGCCGCCGCCTGATGGACGCCACCGTCTCCCTGGTCTCCGAGGGCGTCCCGCTGGCCGCCGTGCTGGCCGCCAGCCGCCGGGCGCAGGAGTACGCGGATGCCGTCGCCGAGGTCTTCACGGCCCTGATCAGGGACGAACTGCTCGGCGCGCTCAGCTGCGCGGCGGACCTGCCGCCCGGCGAGGCCGCCCGGCTGACCGAGCAGATCCGCCGGATCCGCCCGCTCGCCCGCACCGTCGCGGACGCCCAGTTCGCCCTGGCCATGGACCGGCGGGTGCACACCGAGTACGACGCGCTGCTGAGCCGGCACAGGGAGCAGCCCGGGGGAAGCTGAGCGGGCGCCCGCGCTCGACTCCGCACCTCTCCGGCCGCCGCGCTCCACGGCTCCCCGACGGCCGCCCGGGCCGCCGCCCCGGGACCGGCGCGAACCATGATCGCACGGACGTGCGAGAGTGGTAGCAGTGGAAGGGAGCACGCGGGTGCTTATGGAGAAGGTGGCGGAGATACTCGCCGAGGCGTCGGCCGAAGCGGTCGAGCCACGCTTCCGGGCACTGACCGACGGCGAGGTCATGGAGAAGGCCCCCGGAGACCTGGTGACCGTCGCCGACCGCGAGGCGGAGGTGATCATCTCCCGGCGGCTGCGCGAGTTGCTCCCCGTCCCCGTGGTCGGCGAGGAGGCGGTGGCCGCCGACCCGTCGCTGGCCCGGGCCCTGGTCGAGGAGCCGGCGGTCTGGTTGGTCGACCCGGTGGACGGGACCTCCAACTTCGTCGCGGGCCGCCCGGACTTCGCCGTGATGGCCTCGCTGGTCCGCTCCGGGCAGACCGTCGCCGCCTGGATCTGGCAGCCGATCACCGGGGCCGCCTACAGCGCCGAACTCGGCTCGGGCGCCTGGCGGGACGGCTTCCGGCTGGTCCGCCGCCCCGCCGAGGACGCGCCCGAGAAGTGGCGCGGCACCATCAAGAGCCGCTGTCTCGACCCGCTCGAGCACCACCGGTTGCAGACCAACGCCCGGGTCTTCGGCCGGACCTCCGAGGGCCTGCGCTCGGCCGGGATGGAGTACCCGCTGATCGCCGAGGGCGAGCAGGAGTTCATCCTGTACTGGCGCACACTGCCCTGGGACCACGCCCCCGGCTCGCTGCTGATCACCGAGTCCGGCGGCGTCTCCGCCCGGCTGAGCGGCTCCCCGTACCACCCCGACCCGCCCGGCGGCGAGGACGGCCTGCTGGTCGCCTCCGACCCGGAGGTCTGGGAGCACACCCGGCGAGTACTCCTCGGCCGCTGACCGGCCGAGGTCGAACCCCCGCCCTGCCCAACGGATCTGACGTTCAGTCAGTCGCCAGTCTCCCGACCGGCTCGGACCACCGCCTTGAGCAGCGCCGCGAGTTCGGCCTCCGTGGTGTTCGGATTGAGCAGGGTGAGCTTCAGCCGCACCCGACCCGCGCCGGTGCCCGGCAGTTCGGTGCGGCCCACCACGGCCCGTCCCTCGCGGAGCAGCAGCCGGCGCAGCTCGGCGTTGACGCGGTCCGCGACCCGTGGATCCGCGGTGGCGGGACGGTAGCGGAAGACCACGGTGCTGAGGATCGGTTCGCAGTGCAGCTCGAGGGCCGGTTCGCCGCGGACCGCCGCGGCGGCGGAGTGGGCCAGTTCATGGCAGCGGTCGACGAGTCGGCCGAGGCCGGACCGGCCGAAGGTCCGCAGGGTGACGGCGATCTTGAACGCGTCGGCCCGCCGGGTGGTGCGCAGCGAGCGGCCGAGCAGACTCGGATAGCCGGCCTCCTCGTCGTCGGCGGGGTTGAGGTAGACGGCGCGGCGGGCGAGCGAGGCGTACGTCTCGGCCCGGCGGACCAGGAAGATCCCGGCGGCGGTGGGCTGCCAGCCCAGCTTGTGCCAGTCCAGCGCGACGGAGTCGGCGCGGGCGATGCCGTCCAGCAGCGGGGCGAGGCGGTCGGAGAGCAGTGCGCCGCCGCCGTACGCCGCGTCCACGTGCAGCCAGCTGCCGTACCGGGCGGCCAGGTCGGCGATCGGGTGCAGTGGGTCCACCGCGCCGGTGTCCGTCGTCCCGGCGGTGGCGACGACGGCGATCGGCCGCGCCCCGTCCGCCACCGCCTCGGCCAGGGCGGCGGCGAGGCGGCCGACGTCCATCCGCAGCTCGCGGTCGACGGGGACGGCGGTCACCGCCCGCTCGCCGAGGCCGAGCAGGGCGGCGGCGCGCTGGATGGAGAAGTGCGCCGCCTCGGAGGCGAAGATCCGGGGGCGTACGCCGGCGGGCAGGCCGTCCAGCTCCACGCTGCAGGTACCGGCGAGCGCCTGGTCGCGCGCCAGCATCAGGCCCATCAGGTTGGACTCGGTGCCTCCCGAGGTGAGCACCCCGGCGGCCTCCTCGGGCCGGTAGCCGACCAGTTCGGCGAGTTCGGCGAGCAGCGCGGTCTCCAGGGCGGTGGCTGCGGGTGCCTGGTCCCAGGAGTCCAGCGAGGGGTTGAGGGCACTGACCGCGAGGTCGGCGGCGACCGCGACGGCCAGCGGCGGTCCGTGCAGATGCGCCGCGCAGGACGGGTCGGCGGGGTCGGCGCTGCCGTAGGCGAGCAGTTCGGCCAGCCGCGGCAGGGCGTCCCCGTCGATCTCCGCGCCGTCCTGGACGTACCGGAAGACGCCCTCGAACTGCCGGGCCAGTGCCCTCGGTCCACCGGCCGGGATCGGCCCGCCACGGCGTGCGGCGCCCACCTCCAGGGCGGTCAGGGCCAGGTCGACCAGTTCGCGCAGGGCCGCTGGTCCGCGCGTCCCGCCGGAGAGCGGCACCCGGTAGTCGGTGAGCTTCATGCCGGCTCCCCGTCGGCGTCGTCGTCGGCGCTCGCGGCGGCCTCGATCGCGTCGGCGAGCCGGTCGAGCACCGCCTCGACCTGTTCGTCGGTGATGGTCAGCGGCGGCAGCAGGCGCAGCACCGCGCCGTGGCGTCCGCCGAGTTCCACGATCAGGCCCCGCCGCAGGCAGGCGGCCCGGACTCGGACGGCCAGCCGCGGGTCGGCCGGGTGGGCGCCGCAGGAGTCCACCTCCCGGCTCGGGTCGACGAGTTCCAGGCCGAGCATCAGACCTCGCCCCCGGACGTCCCCGATCACCGGCAGCCGGCCCTGGAGTCGGCGCAGCCGCTCCGAGATCCGGGCACCCAGCAGCGCCGCCCGTTCGGCCAGCCCGTTGGCGGCCACGAAGCGCAGGGTCGCGGCCCCGGCGGCCATCGCGAGCGTGTTGCCCCGGAAGGTGCCGGTGTGCGCGCCGGGGCGCCAACTGTCGTACTGCGCGCGGTAGACCACCACGGCGAGTGGCAGACTGCCGCCGATCGCCTTGGAGAGCACCATGGCGTCCGGCACGATACCGCCGTGCTCCACCGCCCACATCGCGCCGGTCCGGCCGACCCCGGTCTGCACCTCGTCCACGATCAGCGGGATGCCACGTTCCGCCGTGATCCGCCGCATTTCGCGCAGCCAGTCGTCCGGCGCGGGCACCACCCCGCCCTCGCCCTGCACCGCCTCCAGGATCATCGCCGCGGGCGGCACCACACCGCCCAGCGGGTCGTCCAACAACCGCTCGGCGTACGCCACCCCCAGCCGCGCGCCGCGCTCACCGAGCCCGAACGGACAGCGGTAGGCGTACGGGTACGGAAGTCTGGTGACCTCTCCCCCGCCGGGCAGCGGTGACTTGACGCCGACGTTGCCGGTGACCGCCAGCGCGCCCGCCGTCATCCCGTGGTACGCCCCGGTGAAGGCGAGCGCCCCGCGCCGCCCGGTGGCGGTCCGCATCAGCTTGAGCGCGGCCTCGACCGCGTCCGTCCCGGCCGGGCCGCAGAAGTGCACCCGTGCCTGGTCGGCGAACTCCCGCGGCAGGCTCTCGAACAGGGCGGTCGTGAAGTCGTCCTTCTCGACGGCGGCGAGGTCGAGCAGGTGCAGCGGGGCGCCGCTGTCCAGGGTGCGCCGGATCGCCTCCAGCACCACCGGGTGGTTGTGGCCGAGCGCCAGCGTGCCCGCGCCGGAGAGGCAGTCGAGATAGCGCCGCCCGTCCGCCCCCTCGACGGTCATCCCGTTGGCGCGCACCGGAACGATCGGGAACGAGCGCGCGTACGTACGGGCGGCCGACTCGCGGAGGCGCTGGCGGCGGAGGATCCCGTCACCGGCCACGGACCCGGTGGTGCGCGCGGTCGGCCCGGCGGTGTGGACGGTCAGGGTCACGAAGGACTCCCCAGGTAAGGTTAGGTAAGCCTAACTTTACTCGCCTGGGGAATCCGGTCCGCCCGCCGTCCCGGACTTCACCCGGTCGGGTGATGCGCTCCCACTCCCCCAACGACCGGGCCGTCTCCGAGGTCACGTACGCTGGGCCGCCGTAGCACCCCCGAGCCCCGCGCACGAGGAGCCACAGATGACCGACCGGGCCGAACCGCCGAGCCGAGCCGAGGCCGACCGGGCCGAACCGCCGAGCCGAGCTCGGTCCGACCGGGCCGGCCCCCCGAGCCGGTCCGAGGCCGGACGGGCCGCACGCGAGCACGCCCGGGAGTTCTTCGCCGTCCGCGCCGCCGACTGGGACCAGCGGTTCCCCGACGACGGCCCGCGCTACGCCGTCGCCATCGCCCGACTCGGCCTCTCCCCTGGCGACTTCGTGCTCGACGCGGGCTGCGGCACCGGCCGGGCGCTCCCCCACCTGCGAGCGGCCGTCGGCCCGCACGGCATCGTCCTCGGCCTGGACCTCACCCCCGAGATGCTCGAGCAGGCCCGCGCCCACCACGCCGTGGCCGGACTCGTCAACGGCGACGTCTGCCGACTGCCGCTGCGTGACGGCGCGTTGGACGCCGTCTTCGGCGCCGGCCTGATCTCTCACCTGCCCGACCCGGCCGCCGACCTGCGCGAACTCGCCCGGGTCACCCGCCCCGGCGGCACCCTCGCCCTCTACCACCCGATCGGCCGCGCCGCGCTCGCCGCCCGCCAGGGCCGCCGGATCACCCCCGACGACCTCCGGGCCGAGCCCAACCTCCGCCCCCTGCTCGCCGGTTCGGGCTGGCACCTCACCTCCTACACCGACACCGACGAGCACTATCTCGCCCTCGCCTCCCGCGCGGCCTGACCCCAGCAGCCAGTCCTGCCCTCAGTACCCGGTGAACTTTGATCGGCCCGGTCCCCTGATCCGCCCGCCCGGAAAGCCTTGCAAGGACCGAGGTCAGCCTTGGGACGGCTCGGTGTGCCGCTCCGGCGCAGGGGCGGCCGACCGCCGCCCGGCCAGCAGCGCCCAGGCCGCGATCGCCGCGACGAGCACCATCCCGAGGCCGGCCACCGCCAGGGTGTTCCGGGCGCCGACCGCCGCGCTGAGCGGGCCGCCGAGGGCGGCACCCAGCGGGGCGCCGGTCAGCAGCACCGCGCTCCGGAAAGCGAGGATCGTGGTCAACCAGGCCTCCGGCGTACGGTTCTGGAACAGACTGAGGCAGAGCGCGCTGTACGGGCCGTAGATCACCCCGCCGAGGGCGAACGCCCCGAGCGAGACGCCCGTCGGTGCGTCGAGCGCGAACGGCAGCAGGATGACCCCGTGCCCGGCGACGATCCCGAGGATCACCGGCCACAGCGGCAGCCTGCGCAGGACACCGACCGCCAGCGCACCGACGATCGCCCCGGCCCCGAACACCGCCCAGTACAGGCCGAGCATCCCGGTACCGGCCCCGAGGTCGCCCTTCACGAACAGCGGCAGCGCCACCTCCACCGGCCCCCAGCACACGTTCAGGAACCAGGTGACGGCCAGCAGACCGAGCAACTCCGGCCTCCTGGAAAGCAGTTGCGGGGCCCGAGCCGCAGGTGGATCGGCCGGCCGGGAGGCTGGCATACCAGCGCCCGGACCGCCCAGCCGACCGGTCGAGGCCGCCAGGACGACGAAGCTCAGGGCGTCCAGGCCGGTGATCCAGGCGGGGCCGACGACGGCGGCGAGCAGACCGGCGAGCGCCGGACCGGCGATGGTGGACACCCAGCCGCTGGTGCTGAGCAGCGCGTTGGCGGCCAACCGCTCCTCCGCCGGCACCAGTTCGGCGACCAGCGCGTACTTGGCGGCACCGCCCCAGGCGTGCAGCAGCGACGAGGCACCGAGCAGGACGGTGTAGCACACCGGGTCCAGCAGCCCACCGGCCGACGCCAGCGGTACACAGCCCAGGAACACCGCCCGCAGTGAGCTGTTGGCGCACAGCAGTCGACGCGCGGGCAGGCGGCGGACCCAGCGTCCGAACAGCAGCGCGCCCACGGCGCCGGGCAGGGAGTAGGCGGCGAGCGCGATACCGAGCACCGGACCGGACCCGCCGGGCGGCGCGATCTGGACGGCGAGCCACGCCACGGCCACCACGCTCATACCGTCGCCCAGGTCGGACACCAGCAATGCCGGCACCAGGTGCCTGAACTGGTGCCGCATCAGAAGGTCGCGGTACTGCCTGGGTATCAGCCGGTTCGGCCATCGGGGGAACATGTGCGCAGGCTGGCAGTTCAACCGCGGTTGAAGTCAACTCCGCCGGCAGCCGGACCCGACGAACGGCGCCTGCTCCGTCGGATCCGGTCATCGGATCGGACCCATCGGGTCAGAGCCACCAGGTCAGACCCATCAGGCCGGACTCATCGGTCAGGCAAGGTGGGCGTCCGCGTAGGCCAGGATCGCCTCGCGCTGGTACTCGGCCAGGCCGGTGGCGATGGTCTCGTAGGCGGCCCGCCAGTGGCCGTTGTCCACGACGCCGCGGCCGATCGCCCGGAACTCCTCCGCACTCACCGGGCGGACCTCGGCGAACGCCCGGTACTGGCTGTCGATCTCGGCCTGGACCTCCGGGTCGGTGACCGGCGTCCCGGCGACCATGAACTCCGCCATCCGGACCATCACGGCCGTCCGCTCGCGCTGGCCCCGCTCGGCCTCGGCCAGGGTGGTCGAGGCCGCCAGCCGTTCGGCCTGCTCTGCCCACTCCGGGAAGTCGTTGCGCAGGTCGGCTTCGATCTGCGCGGTGTCGAAGCCCTCGAACAGGTTCTCCGGGCGGTTGATCTCGGGCATGGTGCCTTCCTTCCTTGTCCTCTGCAGTTCGGCGATGGTGCGGGCGACGGTCCGGGCCAGGGTGTCGAGGCGCTTGCGCTCCTCGACCAACCGCTGGTGATGGCTGCGCAACAGCTCCAGTTCGTCCACCTGCGCGCTGAGGATGCCCCCGATCTCGGTCAGGCCGAGGCCCAACTCCCTCAGCAGCAGGATCTGCTGCAGCCGCAGCAACTGGCCTTCCTCGTAGTAGCGGTGTCCGTTGCCGCCGACGAACGCGGGCCGCAGCAGTCCGATCTGGTCGTAGTGCCGCAGCGTCCGAGCCGTCACCCCCGACATCCGGGCGACCTCCGCGATCGGCCAGGCCATCACCCGCCCCTTTCACCGTGTGTCCCGCGGCCGGGTTCTCCCGGCCACGCCTCAGACGTTAGGCGTTGCCGCTGCGGCAGCTTCAAGTGCGGCGATCCCGGTGTTCCCGCGCGACCCCGTCCCCCTCGGGGGAGAGGCCTGGTCCACCCGTGAGGGGACGTTCCGGTCCGCTCGCGAGGGGACGTCAGGTGATGTCCTCGCGACCTACCGTCCTTGCCATGACCAGAATCCGTCGCACCGCCGCAGCCGCCGCGCTCGCGCTCCTCCTGCCGCTGCCGATCGCCGGGGTGGCCTCCGCCGCACCCCCCGCCACGGCACCCATGACGGCCGCGCACACGGCGCCGAACGCCTTCACCACACCCGAACTACCCCGCCCGACGGGCCCGCACGCGGTGGGCCGCAACATCCTGCACCTCGTCGACCAGGACCGCCCGGACCCCTGGGTCCCCTCCGCAGGCCCCCGCCAACTCATGGTCTCGATGTACTACCCCGCCCACCC
>NZ_JBVIMH010000007.1:120863-271361 GCF_055579945.1 Kitasatospora sp. NPDC032150
TCCTGCACCTCGTCGACCAGGACCGCCCGGACCCCTGGGTCCCCTCCGCAGGCCCCCGCCAACTCATGGTCTCGATGTACTACCCCGCCCACCCCGGTACCGGCGGACCGGCCCCCTACATGACCACCGAGGAGGCCCGGCTCCTGCTGAAGCTGAGGCTCCCGAACTCCGACTACCCGCCGGAGTTGCTCGCCGGCACCCGCACCTGGGCGCACACCGACGCCCGCCCGGAGCACGGCAGGTTCCCGCTGGTGGTGCTCTCCCCCGGATTCACCTTCCCGCGCGCCACCCTCACCGGCCTCGCCGAGGACCTGGCCAGCCGGGGCTACGTGGTCGCACTGGTCGACCACACCTACGAGGCCTCCGGCATCACCTTCCCCGACGGACAGACGATCCCCTGCGGCCAGGTCTGCGACACTCCCCCTACGGGCGGGCCGGGGGAGGTGTCCCAGAGCCGGGCCAAGGACGTCTCCTTCGTACTCGACCAGTTGACCGGGCGTCACCCGGCCTGGCGGCACGCCCGCATGATCGACCCGAACCGGATCGGCATGGCCGGGCACTCCATCGGCGGCGACGCCGCCTCCGTCGCCATGGCCGCCGACGACCGGATCCGCGCCGGAGTGAACATGGACGGCCACTTCTGGGCGCCCGACCCGGCCACCGGACTGCACGGCCGCCCCTTCCTGCTGATCGACAAGCTGGCGGACCACCCCGCCGGTGGCGGGGACAACAGCTGGGACAAGGCCTGGGCGAACCTCGGCGGCTGGAAGCGCTGGCTGACCGTCGCCGGCGCCGACCACTCCAGCTTCACCGACGCGGACGTGCTGGCCGCGGCCATGGGCATACCCCTCTCCGACGGGCTGCCCGCGCCCCGCTCGGAGGAGATCACCCGCAGCTACGTCGGCGCCTTCTTCGACCTCCAGCTCAAGGGAATCCCACGGCCGCTGCTCGACGGCCCGTCCCCCGCCAATCCCGAGGTCACCTTCCAGCACCCGTGACCGCACCCACGACCACATGACCGCCGCCGGGCGGGCCACCACCTCGGCCCGACCGGCCGGCCGTGCTACGGGCCGGAGCGCGGCGCGGCGATCCGGTAGCAGAGTTCCGGGCGGCCCACCTGGCCGTACTGGGGTTCGCGGACCGCGAGGCCGATGTCGACCAGGTGTTCCAGGTAGCGGCGGGCGGTGATCCGGGAGACTCCGGCGGCGGCGCCCGCCGCGGCGGCGGACAGGCCCGCCTCGGCGTTGCGGAGCACCGCCGCGACCGCCTCCAGGGTCGGCGCGCTCAGCCCCTTGGGCAGGGTGCTGCGCTCGGGGGCGGCGCGGAGCGCGGCGAAGGCCTGGTCCACCTCGTCCTGTCCGGTGGCCTCGCCGGTGCGGGCGAGGGTGTCGCGGTAGCGCGCGTACCGCTCCAGTCGGTCGTGCAGGGCGGCGCTGCTGAACGGCTTCAGCAGGTACTGGACGACTCCGGCCGAGACCGCCTGCCGGACCATCGCCAGGTCACGGGCCGAGGTGACGGCGATGATGTCGCTGGAGTGCCCGGCGGCGCGCAGGGTGCGGCAGAGCTGCAGGCCGTGCCCGTCCGGAAGGTAGAGGTCCAGCAGCACCAGGTCGACCGGGGTGCCGGCGGCTCTGGCCCGGTCCAGCTGGCGGAGCGCGTCGGTACAGGTGTGCACGGTGGCCGCCACCTTGAAGCCCGGTGTGCGCTGCACGTACAGGGTGTGGGCGGCGGCGGCCACCGGGTCGTCCTCCACCACGAGTACGTCGATCATCTGACCGCCTCCCGCTCGCTGCCGCTCCGCACCGCCGCCCGCTCCACCGCGCCGTCAATCGCGTGGTCCGCCGCCTCGCGCCGGAGCGGTAGCCGAACGGTGAGCACCGCGCCGCGCTCGCGTCCGACCTCGACGGTGCCGCCGTTGCGCCGGGCGGTCTGGGCGACCAGCGCGAGGCCGAGGCCCCGGCCGCCGCTCTTGGTGGTCCAGCCGCGGCGGAAGACCTCGGTGGCGGCCTGCGGATCGATGCCGGCTCCGGTGTCGGCGACGCGCAGCAGCAGTTCGCCGCCGTCGATCCTGGCGGTGACGGTGACCTCGGGCGGGCCGGCGGCCGTCGCGGCGCCCTCGATCGCGGCGTCCACCGCGTTGTCGATCAGGTTGCCGAGGACGGTGACCAGGTCGCGCGGGCTGAGCGTGGTGGGCAGGACCCCGTCGTCGATCTGGCTGTCCTCGGTGAGGGTGAGCTCGACCCCGCGTTCGGTGGCCTGCGCGGCCTTGCCCAGCAGCAGGGCGGCGAGCACCGGTTCGCCGACCGCCGCCACCACCTTGTCGGTGAGCTGCTGGGCCAGGGCGAGTTCGGCGGTGGCGAACTCCACCGCCTCGCGGTGGCGACCGAGTTCGATCAGTGAGACGACCGCGTGCAGCCGGTTGGACGCCTCGTGCGCCTGTGCACTGAGCGCGTCGGCGAAGCCCCGCACCGAGTCCAACTCACCGCTCAGCGCCTGGAGTTCGGTGTGGTCGCGGAGGGTGACCACGGTACCGAGGCCGGGGCCGACTGCGGAGGTGTTGAGGACCACCACCCGCTCGTGAGCGAGGTGGACCTCGTCACGGACCGGCGCCGGGCCGAGCAGGGCCCGAATGAGCGACTCGGGCAGGCCGAGGCCGGACACCGGCAGGCCCTCCAAGTCACCGGACAGGCCGAGCAGTTCGCGGGCGGCGTCGTTGCAGAGCACCACCCGCCGGGCTCCGTCCAGCAGCACCAGGCCCTCGCGCACCGAGTGCAGGGTCGCCTGGTGGTACTCGTAGAGGTGGCTGAGTTCGGCGGCGCCCATGCCGTGGGTATGGCGGCGCAGCCGGACGCCGACCAGGTAGGTGCCGAGTCCGCCGAGGGCGAGGGCCGCGAGGGCGACGCCGACCAGGGCGGTCAGCGGCCCGCGCAGCCGTTCGCTGATGGACTCGACCGTGATGCCCGAGCTGACCAGGGCGATCACCTGGTGCCGCCCGTCCAGCACGGGGACCACGACCCGGACGGAGGGGCCGAGGGTGCCGGTGTAGGTCTCGGTGACGGTGCCGCCGGCCAGCGCCCGGTCGATGTGGCCGAGGAAGGGTTTGCCGATCTGGGCGGGATCGCGGTGGGTCCAACGGATGCCGTGGGTGTCCATGACGGTCACGAAGTCGACGCCGGTGTCGCGGCGGACCTGCTCGGCGTACGGCTGGAGCAGCCGTGACGGGTCCGGCCCGGCGGCGGCCTCTCGGACCGTCGGCGAGTCGGCGACCGCCCACGCGGTGGCGGTGACCTGGCGGCTGGCGGAGTCCTCGGCACGCCCGGCGGTGGACAGGTAGGCGAGGACCGCGCCGCCCGCGACCACGCCCGCCACGATCACGATCTGCACCGCGAACAGCCGCGCTGCCAGGCTGCGCCGACGGCGGCGCGGCGAGGGGCTCGGGGGCGAGTGCGTGCCAGACAGCCGGTGCATGCCAGACAGTGTGCCTTGCCCGCACGGTGCGGCGGACATGCGTGAACTCTATGAACTTAAGCGTGACGGCCGTCACGCCCGGCGCCCATAGTTCGGTACGGCCCACCACCCGGGCCGGCACGGCGGTCCGCCCCCGGGGCCGCCAGCGACGACAGGGCAAAGGAGCCGCAACATGACGACCGCAGAAATCGGAGCGAAGAGACCCGCCGACCGTACCCACCGGCTCTATCTCGCCGTGATCGTCGCGGTGCTCGCCGGCATCGTGGTCGGCCTGGCCGCGCCCGGCACGGCGGTGGAGCTGAAGCCGATCGGCACCGGCTTCGTCAACCTGATCAAGATGATGATCAGCCCGGTGATCTTCTGCACCATCGTGCTGGGTATCGGTTCGGTCTCCAAGGCGGCCAAGGTCGGCCGGGTCGGCGGACTGGCCCTCGGCTACTTCCTACTGATGTCGACCGTCGCCCTGGCGATCGGCCTGGTGGTCGGCAACCTGCTCGACCCCGGCTCCGGTCTGCACCTCACCAAGGCCCTCGCCAAGGCCGGTCACGCCCAGGTGGCCGGCGGCTCGCAGGGCACCGCCGACTTCCTGCTCGGCATCATCCCCACCACCGCCTTCTCCGCCCTCACCCAGGGGCAGGTGCTGCAGACCCTGCTGGTCGCACTGCTGGCCGGCTTCGCGCTGCAGGCGATGGGCCCGGCCGGCGCGCCGGTGCTGCGCGGCATCGAGCACCTGCAGAAGCTGGTCTTCCGGGTCATGTCGATGATCATGTGGGTGGCACCGATCGGCGCCTTCGGCGCGATGGCGGCGGTGGTCGGGGCGACCGGGACGGCCGCGCTCAAGAGCCTCGCGGTCATCATGATCGGGTTCTATCTGACCTGTGTGCTGTTCGTGGTCGTGGTGCTCGGCCTGATGCTGCGCCTGCTCGCCGGGGTGAACGTCTTCGCCCTGCTGCGCTACCTCGGCCGGGAGTTCCTGCTCATCCTCTCCACCTCCTCCTCGGAGAGCGCGCTGCCCCGGCTGATCGCCAAGATGGAGCACCTGGGCGTCAGCCGCCCCGTGGTCGGCATCACCGTGCCCACCGGCTACTCCTTCAACTTGGACGGCACCGCGATCTACCTGACCATGGCCTCGATCTTCATCTCCGAGGCGATGGACAAGCCGATGTCGATCGCCCAGCAGCTCTCGCTGCTCGTCTTCATGGTGATCGCCAGCAAGGGCGCCGCCGGCGTCACCGGTGCGGGCCTGGCCACCCTGGCGGGCGGGCTGCAGTCCCACCGGCCGGAACTGGTCGACGGCGTCGGCCTGATCGTCGGCATCGACCGCTTCATGTCCGAGGCGCGTGCCCTGACCAACTTCGCGGGCAACGCCGTGGCCACCGTCCTGATCGGGCACTGGACCAAGGAGCTCGACCACGACCGGCTGGGCCGGGTCCTCTCCGGCGAACTGCCCTTCGACGAGAGCGCCCTGGCCGACTCCGACCACCACGCCCCGGCTCTCCCGCCCCAGCCCGAGCCGGCACCCGCCGCGGCCTGACCGACCGCCACCCGCACCCCGGTCCGGGGCCGCCACCCCGGGCGCGGCCCCGGACCGGGGCGTTCCCGTCGCGCCCGAAGCGACCGGCCACCCGGCACCGACCGCACGGCACCCCGGGCCGTACCGCCGGATTCCCCCGGGCCGTCAGCCCTGCCCGGGGAAGTCCGGCACGAGCAAGTCCGGTACGGGGAGGTCGACTTCGGCCCCGCTGACCGCCCAGGCGAGACCGGTCGCGGGGTCCTCGACGGCCAGGTGGACGTACCAGACCTCGTCCGCGGGCTCGCACCAGGTGAAGCAACGCAGGCGCGCGATCAGTGCATTGACCTCGGGTACGTCGACCCCTGCCACGGTGCCCCCGGGCAGCGGGAGCCGGGTCTCCCCGGTCATCGCGGAGAGCACCCGCCACAGCGCCAGCCGTCCGTCCGCCGAACCGAGGGCCGGACTTCCGCTGGCGGCCTGCACCAGCGCCGGATACGCGACACAGAACGGGATGTGACCACCGGTCACCCGGCTCCGGGCCCGCCGGCCGCCAGTACCGCCCTCGCGCGCCGGCCACCCGGCCGGCAGGCGCTCCGCGGCCGAAAAGCCGGCACCCCGGCGGCCGGTGTCCCACACACCGGGGGCCAGCCGTTCCCACCCGGGCGGATCCACCGGACGGACCGGCCGCCCGTTGCTCTCCGGCGACCAGGGGCCCGGCACCAGCTGCGCCACCGCGTCCAGCACGGAGCCGCGCACACACGCCACCTCCAGCCACGGCGCGAGCCCGCCCAGCAGTCGGGTGGCGGTCAGCCCGGCGGCCCGGCGGCCCGGCGGCGGCAGTTCGACCGGCCCGAGCCCCTCCAGGGTCGCGGGCAGCGCCACCAGCGCCCGGCGCGCACCGCCCTGCGGCAGGTACTCGCGGATCCGGCCGCGCTCCTCCCAGCCGGGCACCTCCCATGACTCCAGGGCCAGCGGTACGCCCTCCGGGTCGGGCTCCGCCCCGCAGGAGAGGTCCTCGCCCAGCAGCACCCGGGTGTGCGCGACCAGCCGCCGCACGGCGGGCGGTCCGAGCAGCGGAGCCAGCCGGCGCCAGGTGTGCCTGGTGGCCAGCACCTCCCACAGCGGACCGGCATCGTGGTCACCCTCCCCGGCGGCGGTACCCTGGCCGCCGTCCCGGTCGAAGAGCCGTGCCGCGAGCTCGGGCGGCGCCCCGTACGCGACCAGGTGCCCCAGCGGCGCAGCCTCGGCCGCCGCCGGCTCGCCGCCCCGGGCCACCGCCGCCGCCCGGGTGTACCGGTACAGGCCGAGCAGCTCCGGCCAGCGGCCCTGGACCGCCAGGCTGCGCAGTCTGCGCTCCTCGAACGTGATCACGTTTTTCAGCGTACGTCCGGCGGCCCGACATGACCTGACACATCGTCAGCCCGGTGCGTCGCGCGGCCGGGCGCGGCACGGCGGCGATCGGTTTGCCGACCGCACCGGCGCGTTGCCAGGATCCGCCCCATGCCCACCTTCAGCACCCATGACGGAACCGAACTCGCCTACCGCCTCCGGGGCACCGGCACACCGCTGGTCTGCCTCCCCGGTGGCCCGATGCGCGCCTCCGATTACCTCGGCGAACTCGGCGGACTGTCCGCCCGCCGGCAGCTGGTCCTGCTGGACCACCGCGGCACCGGTGACTCCGCCGGGGCGGCCGATCCGGCCGGCTACCGCTGCGACCGGCTGGTCGCGGACGTCGAAGCCCTGCGCGCCCACCTCGGCCTGGAACGGATGGGCCTGCTCGGGCACTCCGCCGCGGCCGGCCTCGCGGCCCTGTACGCGGCCCGCCACCCCGAGCGGCTGGACTCGCTGACCCTGATCGCGCCCAACACCCGCGCGGTCGGGATCCCGGTCACCGCCGAGGACCGGCGCGAGGCCGTCGCCCTGCGCGCCGACGAGCCCTGGTACGCCGACGCCCTGGCCGCCTTCGAGGCGATCGAGGCCGGCAGCGAGGCGGACGACGACTGGGAAGCCGTCTCCCCCTTCGGATACGGCCGCTGGGACGCCGCCGCGCGGGCCCACGCGGCCGCGGGCCCGGCGCAGACCAACCTGGCGGCCTCCGAGGTCTTCCACGCGGAGGGCGCCTTCGACCCGCCCGCCACCCGCGCCGCGCTCGCCCGCCTCACCGCGCCCGTGCTGCTGCTCGGCGGCGAACTCGACTGGAGCCCGCGGCCGGTGCACCTGCACGCGTTCGCCGCCCTCCTTCCGGCCGCCCGGGCCGAGGTGGTGATCCAGCCCGGCGGCGGGCACTACCCGTGGCTGGACGATCCCGCGGCGTTCACCGGGGCGGTCGCGGCCTTTCTCACCTGACGCCCGACGGGCGGGGTCCGGCCGAGGCCCGGGCGGGCGGCGTGATCAGCGCCGGACCGGCCGGAGGGCTGCTACTGGTTGGCGGGGGGTTTGCCGCCGGTCAGGACCCAGCGGACGTCGGAGAAGCCGCGCTGCTGCTCCGTCAGCCGCCCGTTCTTGACCTGCTGGAAGGTGACCCAGGTGTTCACCAGGCGGGGCGACTCGGCACTGGGGAGCATGTCGGTCATGCCCCAGTTGAGCCTGGGGGTGGTGCCGCCGGTGTCGAAGGAGTCGCCGCTGTCCAGCTCGGACCGCAGGGTCTTGGCGGTGAGCGGCTGGCCGGCCGCGCTCACCCGCTGGGTGGCCTGCAGGAAGACCTGGTAGGCGACCCAGGTGTTCTGCACGCCGAGGTCGGAGGTGTCGATGCGCTGGTCGCCCGCCGACTGGACGGTGGCCCGCAGGTCGTCCCAGACCCTGGCCCCTTCCGGCGGGTACCAGCCGACCGCGAGGCTCTCGTTGAGCGGGCTGTTGGTCCCGCCCGTGGCGTCGATCACGGACTGCTGGACGCTTCCCAGCAGTGAGGCCAGCACGGTGTGTTTGGGGGCGAGCCGGCGGTAGGCGTCGATCAGGGTGAGCGTCTGGTCCGGGCCGAGCGCGTTGGTCACACAGGCACCCGTCTTGTCGTCCCCGATCGCCCGGCTCGCGGGCTCCTTCAGGTCGAGGGACTTCTCCGCGACCTTGATGTCGGTGAGCTTGACACCCGAGGGCTGCAGCGCCCCGCTCAGATAGCGGGTCAGGGTGTCACCGGCCCTGGTGTCGGGGCGGATCAGCGCGACGCTGCGGCAGCCCGCGGCTGCCAGCTGGCGTCCGCTCCCGGCCACCAGCGTGGGCGTGCCGCCGGCCACCGGGTACGAGTCCGGGCTGCTGAAGTCGGCGCTGGAGAGACCGAATCCGCCCAGGTAGGGGATCCGGGCGTTCTCCAGAGCGGGCATGAAGGTGTCGGCGTACTGGCTGTAGGAGCCGAGCACGGCCAACGCGTGGGCGTCCACCGCCTTCCGGGCGCAGGCGGCGGCACCGTCCGCGGTGTTCTGCTCGTCGCAGGTGAGCACCGTCAGCTTCCGGCCGTTCAGACCGTCCTTGAAGACGGTCTTCCCGATCGCGACGGCGACGTCGATCACCCCGTGCCGGTCGGCCGTACCGCTGCCGGACGGGGCCCAGGTCATCACCGTGTAGTCGCCGCTGCCGTCGGCTCCGGCCGGTGCCGAACCGCCGCAGGCCGAGGTGGCCAGCAGCCCGGGGAACACCGCCAGCGCGGCGGCCGTGGCCCCGGCCCGGCGGCGGAGCCGGCCGGCCGGCCGATCGCGGTCGAACGGCCGTCTGCGGTACGGGAGTTGTCCGGCCGCCGATCCGGAGCGCCTCGTCATCCTGTCGTTCCTCCTGCCGTTTCGGCCGGGTTGGAGCCCGCGGCCAAGTGATCACCCAAGCCCGGATCGGGCACGGCCCGGCGGACTCCACGCGAACAGCAGGAAGACGTGAGTGGAACACCCTGTTGTATGGCCAACTTTTCATCTGCGGCCCGGCGACAGGCCGCTACCCCACCTCCGCGATCAGACGGGCGGCGTGCACCCGGCCGGCGTGCTCGACCAGGTTGATCAGTACGCCCTTGCCCGAACTGCGTTGCCTGGCATCGCAGATGAGCACCGGTGTGCCCGCTTCCAGGTCGAGTGCGCGGGCCACCTCCTCGGGCCGGAAGTCCCGGGTGCCCGCGAAGCGGTTGACCGCCACCACGAACGGGATGCCCCTGTGCTCGAAGAAGTCCACCGCCGGGAAGCAGTCGGTCAGCCGACGGGTGTCGGCCAGCACCACGGCACCGAGCGCCCCCTGGGCCAGCTCGTCCCAGAGGAACCAGAACCGGTCCTGCCCCGGGGTCCCGAAGAGGTAGACCGACAGCCCGTCCCTGATGGTGATCCGGCCGAAGTCCATCGCCACCGTGGTGGTGCTCTTCTGCTCCACCCCGCCGAGGTCGTCGACTCCCCTGCCCGCAGCGGTCAGCTGCTCCTCGGTGCGCAGCGGCCGGATCTCGCTCACGGAACCGACCAGCGTGGTCTTGCCGACGCCGAAACCGCCGGCCACCAGGATCTTGAGCGCGAGCACCGGGGTGTCCCGCGCACGGCTGTCAGAGAGCGCGGAGTCCATGGATGACCTCCTGGAGGATGTGCTCGTCGGGGAGCAGGGCGGGCGGCACCGGACGGCTGACCCGGATGAGCTCGGCGGCCAGCAGGTCGCCCAGCAGCACCCGCACCACACCGAGCGGCAGGTCGGTCTCGGCCGCGATCTCGGCGACCGACAGGGCGTTGTTCCGGCAGAGCGCCAGGATCAGGCCCGCCTCGGGGCCGATCGGCAGGTCCTTGGCGTCCGGCACGTCACTGACCACCAGGGCGATCAGGTCGAACTCCAACCCGGCCGGGCGGGTCCGGCCCCTGGTCATCGCGTACGGGCGGACCATCGGACCGGCCGCGTCGTCGTACCAGTGGTCGGGCTGTGGGGGCCGGGTGGGCCGCGGCGGTGCCGGGCGGCCGGACGGCGGCACCGGCAGACCTGGGGCCGGCGGGTGGTCCGGCACCGGCGGGCGGGGGATCGGCGGGTGGTCCGGCGCCGGACGACCGGGCCACGGGTTGGACATCACGCTCACCCGCCGACCGCGCTGCGGGGCGCGGCGTACAGGTGCTCGCCGACCCGGCGGACCAGACGGGCCATCTCGTAGGCGATCAGACCGAGGTCGGCCTCGGCGGTGGAGAAGACCGCCAGGCAGGTGCCCTCACCCGCGGCCGCGACGAACAGGAAACCGTGCTCCAACTCGACCATGGTCTGGCGCACTTCACCCGCCTCGAAGTGCCGTCCCGCCCCCTTGGCCAGACTGTGGAAGCCCGAGGCCACGGCGGCCAGGTGCTCGCCGTCCTCGCGACCGAGGCCGGCCGAGGTGCCCATCGCCAGACCGTCGGCGGAGAGGATCACGGCGAACCTGACCTGGGCGACCCGGGAAACCAGTTCGTCGAGCAGCCAGTTGAGCTCTCCGGCGTGATGCGTGGTGCCGATCATCGAGGCCGTCCTTCCGTGGGGCCGGGACCTGTGGGGGCTGTGGGGGTGTCGGGGGTGCCGGGCCGAAGTGGGTTCCGGCCGCGCGCCCAGCCCTGCTGGAAGGCGGACATCGCGGCCCGAGCCTCCTCCGGGGCGCGGCCGGGGACGCCGGCTCCCCCGCCGAGGCGGGCACCGGGCCGAGGCCGCGGCGGGGCCTCGCGCAGTTGCGGGGCCAGGCTGGCCTGGCGGACCCGGCGCGGGAGTTCGTCGTCCGCCGTCTCGGGCCGGTCGGGCACCCGCTGGGCCTGCCCGGCCGACTGCGGAGGGTCGGCGGCCGCCGGACGTACGGCGGAGGGCTGTCCGGCAGCCGGGTCCCGGCGGGCGGAGAGCGGGCGGACGACGGCCGCACGGGTCGGCGGATTCGGTCCGACGGTCGGGTGCGGTCCGATCGGCGGATTCGGTCCGACGGTCGGGTGCGGTCCGGCCGGCGGGTGCGGTCCGGCCGGCGAATTCAGTCCGACCGGTGCCGGGAACCGGGACGGACGGCTGCCGTCGACGCCGAACGGGGTCAGCCGAAGCACCCCGGGATGGTTCCCGTTCGCACCGAACGGCCGCACCGGTCCCGCCCCACCGGCCGACGGCTCGGACAGCGACTCGGCCGGCGGCACCGCAGGCAGCACCGGGACCTGCGCCGGGGCCGCGACCGCAGCCGGACGCGGCGACAACTCCACTTCGCCAGACGCGGGTTCCTCCACCTCCGGCCCGGCCGACGGCCCACCCGGGGCGCTCTCCGCCGGAAGCCTCAGCAGCACGGTCGGCAGCAGCACCACCGCCGTGGTCCCGCCGTACGCCGAGGGCCGCAGCGCCACCCTCACCCCGTGCCGCTTCGCCAGCCGGCTGACCACGAAGAGCCCGAGACGGTCGCTGTCGAAGAGGTCCACCTGTTCGGAGGCCTCGATCCGGCGGTTGGCGTCGGCGAGCGCCTCCGGGCCCATGCCCAGGCCCCGGTCCTCGATCTCCAGCGCGTACCCGTTGCCGACCTGTTCGCCTCGGACGTGCACCTTGGTGTGCGGGGGCGAGAACCCGGTGGCGTTCTCGACCAGTTCGGCGACCAGGTGGGTCAGGTCGGCCACGGCGGATCCGGTGAGCGCCGCCCGCGGAAGGCGGTGCACCTCGACCCTGGCGTACTCCTCGACCTCGGCGACGGCCGCGCGGACCACGTCCATCAGCGGTACGGGCTTGCGCCAGGCGCGGCCGGGGGCGGCGCCGGAGAGGATGATCAGGCCCTCCGCGTGCCGCCGCATCCGGGTGGTCAGATGGTCGAGCCGGAACAGGTCCTCCAGTTCGGCCGGATCCTCGGTGCGCCGCTCCATCGCGTCCAGCAGGGTGAGCTGGCGGTGCACCAGCACCTGGCTGCGCCGGGCCAGGTTGACGAAGACCCCGGAGACCCCGCTGAGCACCTCCGCCCGTTCCACCGCGGCGGTCACCGCCGCCCGCTGCACGGTGCCCAGTGCCCCGTGCACCTGGCCGATCTCGTCCGCGCCGTGCGGGCGCAGCGGTGCCTCGGTCTCGATGTCGAGTTCCTCGCCGGCGCGCAACCGCCGCATGGTGGCGGGGAGTTTGCGGCCGGCGAGTTCGAGGGCGGAGTTGCGCAGGCCGACCAGCTCGGCGACCAGGCCGCTGCCGATCTGTACCGAGATCAGCAGCGAGGCGATGACGGCGGCCAGTCCGAGCAGCACGGCGGCGCCGGAGGGGGTGAACAGGCCCGGCGCGTACGGGTCGGCGCGCTCGGCCGCGCTGCCGGCCGCGGTGCCGACGGCGAGCAGCGCGCGGCTGACGTTGTCGGCGGCCACCGCCCACTGGTCGGGGCTCACCGCGGCCACGGCGGCCCTGCCGTCGGCGGCGGTACGGACCGCGTCCTCGTAGCGGGTGAGGTCGCGGTAGTCGGTGCCGGAGGAGGTGGCGGTGCCGGCGGTGACGGCGCTCAGCGCGGCGCGGTCGGCGGGCCGCAGGTCGGCTCCGGCGGTCTGGAGGAGCAGCCGGCGGGCGTAGCCGGCACCGTCGAACTCGTGCAGCTGCCCGTCCGTCAGCCTGCCGGTGATCTGGCCGTTGCGCAGCAGGGCGTCCTCGCGGGCGAGCAGTTCCCGGGAGCGGGCGAACTCCAGCAGGACCCGGGCGTCCGAGGCGACCCGGTTGTCCGGTAGCCCGGTGGTGGCACCGGTGACGTCGAGGGCCCGGTCGATGGCGGCGGTGTAGTCGGCGTAGGTCTCGTCCCAGCCGGCCGAGCGGGACAGCACCCGGCCGCGGAGCACGCCGAGTGAGGCGACGGCGGCGGTGAACGCGTCGACCCGGGTGGCCGTCGCGGCGCCCAGGCCCAGGGCGTCGGCCGGGTTGTAGTGGTCGCCCAGCTCCAGCGGGGCGACGGCCCGGTCGGTGGCCTCGGCGGCGTCCCGCAGCGCGCTCTCCCTGACGGTGCCTCCGGGGGCGGCCAACAGCTGTCCGGCGGCGGAGCGTTCGGTCTGCAGTGCGGTGACGGTGGCGTCGACGGGGTCGAGCAGGGTGCGGTGCACCTGCTGCAGGCTGAGCTGGTCCCAGACGTTCCGCGCGATGGTGACGGTGGCGAACGACCAGAGCGCCATCACCGAGACCACCGGGACCATCAGCAGGGCGACGATCCTGGCACGCACGGTGCGGGGGCGCAGCCGCGACCCGAGCGGTCCGGCCGCCGTGCGGGCGGCGCCGGGGCCCGGCGGACGGTGCGGCGGGTCCTGGGTGGCCGGCGGGACGGACACGGTCTCGCGGGCGGGCGGGCCCGCGTGGGCGCCGCGGCGCTGACCGGTGCCGCCGGGGCGGACGGGGCCGCGCACGGTGCCCGGGGTGGTGGCCGCCGGTGCGCTGCGGGGGGTGCCGCGGCGTACTCGCATGGGTGAGGGCCTTTCGGTGCGGTACTCGGTGCTGTCCGGTGGGTGGTGGGATTGCGGTCAGCCAAGGGGCGCGGGGCACGGAGGAGCACGCGACCGGGGCGACGAAGGTGCGGGGGGCTCGATCCCCGCGCCCCCCGGGGTGGTGGGGTACCGGTTCCCGCGCGTGGTGGACGGGTTGCGCCGCCGGTGGCGCGGAGCCTCACGCCCTGGGCTGCCGCCCTCGCGGGTTCAAGCCGCGTGGTCGAGGTCGGCGGGGCGCTGGTCCTCCACGGTGAGTTCGCCGGCCTCGCGGTAGGCGGCGCGCTCCTGGGTGGTCGGGGAGAGCGCGACGAAGGCCGAGGTGAGGAAGAGGAAGGAGCCGAGTCCGACCGCGAGCGGGAAGACGAACTCCATCGGGGTGGCGCCGCCGAGCTCGGCGCGGACGGGGTGCATGTGGACGTGGACTGCGGCCATGCCGGTGTAGTGCATGCAGGTCACCGCGATGCCCATGACCAGCGAGGCCGCCGCGGCCGCGTACACGTTGCGGATGGTGACGGCGGCCCAGAGCGCGGCGGTGGCGGCGCCGACGCCGATGAGCACCGACAGGCTCACCGTGGCCGGGTCGTAGTCGATGGCGCCGTGGATCCGGACGGCGGTCATGCCCAGGTAGTGCATGGCCGCGACGCCGAGGCCGGTGGTGAGTCCGCCGAGTGCCAGCGCCCGGTTCCGGTGCCGGCCGTGGGCGACCACGAACACCCCGGCCCCGGTCACCAGGACGGCGACCAGCAGACTGAGGACGGTGATCGGGACGTTGTAGCGCAGTTCGGTGCCGCTCACGCTGAACCCGAACATCGCGACGAAGTGCATGGTCCAGATGCCCGAGCCGAGCGCGGCGGCCGCGGTGAGCAGCCAGTTGCGCCGGGCGGTGCCGGTGGCGGACAGCGCGCGCAGCGTGCAGCGCAGGCCGAGTGCGGCACCCACGCACGCCATCAGGTACGCGAGGATCGGTGTGAGCCAGCCGAAGCTGAAGTGGTGCAGGGTTCCCATCGGGGCCTCCGGGGCACAGGACCGTCGCGCGCCTGACGAACCGTCATATGCCTTTCGCATAAGCGCTTTCGATCTCGGATGCGCTGGACGCTACCCAGCGTCCGCAATCGGTCACCAGAAGATGTGAAAAGCTGCCCACAAAGGCCCGGGAGTGTGCTCGAATGGTGCGCCACCCCTACCCACGGCCCGGCGTACCACCGCTCGCGCGCCGGCGTGCGCCCCGGGCGACCAGTCCGCCGCCGGGCTCTGCGATGATCTTGACATGACCGACCTCGCACAGTTCGCCGACCGGGTACGCGGTTCGCTGCTCGGCGGCGCGGTAGGCGACGCCCTCGGCTGGCCCGTCGAGTTCCTGGGGCTGGACCAGATCCGCGACCGCTACGGCCCGCAGGGCGTGACCTCCTTCCCCACCGACCGGCCGATCGAGGTCACCGACGACACCCAGATGACCCTGTTCACGGCCGAGGGCCTGCTGCGCTGCCCGCCCGGTGCCCATCTCGCGCCGACGATGTGCGCCGCCTACCAGCGCTGGATGCTGACCCAACGGCTGCCACGGCCGGAGGCCGCGCCGGACGGCTGGCTGCTGGCCCAGCCCTTCCTGTACGCCAGTCGGGCTCCCGGCAACGCCTGCACCAGCGGCCTGATGGACCAGCGCAACAGCTTCAAGACCCCGGCGCCGTTCGGCAAGTTCGGCCCGGTCAACGCCAACTCCAAGGGCTGCGGCACCGTGATGCGCTCGGCCCCGTTCGGCCTGGCCCGGCTCGGCCCCGAGCTCTCCTTCGAACTGGCCGCCACTTGCGCCCAGTTGACGCACGGCCACCCCACCGGCTACCTCGCCGCCGGCGCCTTCGCGGCCCTGGTCGACCGGGTGGCGAACGGCACCGAGCTACGGCGGGCCGTGAACGAGACCATCGCCCAGGTCGCCGCCAAGCCGCACGGCACCGAGACCGTCGAAGCGCTGCGCCGCGCGGTCACGGCGGCCGACACCGCTCCGCCCTCCGCCGAGGGGGTCGAGCAGGTCGGCCTCGGCTGGATCGCCGAGGAGTGCCTGGCCGTCGCGGTCCACTGCGCACTGCACGCCGCCCGGACCGGCGACGTGCGCCAGGCGCTGCTGCTGTCGGTCAACCACTCCGGCGACTCCGACTCCACCGGCTCCGTCTGCGGCAACCTGCTCGGTGCCGTCCACGGACTGGCCGGCCTCCCGCCGGAGTGGACCGGCACGGTGGAGGGCCGGGACACCATCGTCCAGGTCGCCGACGACCTGGTGGCGTACTTCATCCACAACGACCGCGCCCGCCTCGCCGACCGCTACCCGCTGGACACCCCGGGCAACCACCTCCCGCGCTGATCCCGGTCCCGGGGAGGTCCTGGTCCGGGTGCACGCCGCGGGCGTCAATCCGGCCGACTGGAAGACCCGCGAGCGCGGCGAGTTCGCCGTCGGTACCAGGACTCCGTTCGTCCTGGGCTTCGACGTCTCCGGGGTGGTGGCGGAGGTCGGCCGCGGGGTCACCCTCTTCCAGCCGGGCGACGAGGTGTTCGGCATGCCGCGCTTCCCGCACCCGGCCGGCGCCTACGCCGAGTACGTGACCGCCCCCGCCCGGCACTTCGCCCGGCGTCCGGCCGGCCTGGACCACATCCGCGGTGCCGCCCTCCCGCTCGCCGCGCTGACCGCCTGGCAGGCCCTGGTGGACACCGCCGGCGTCCGGCCCGGGCAGCGGGTCCTGGTCCACGCGGCGGCCGGCGGCGTCGGCCACCTGGCCGTGCAGATCGCCAAGTCCCTCGGCGCACACGTGATCGGCACCGCCCGGACGGCCAAGCACGACTTCGTCCGGGGCCTCGGCGCGGACGAAATGGTCGACTACGCCCTGCAGGACTTCGCCGAGACGATCAGCGACGTCGATGTCGTCCTGGACACCGTCGGCGGCGAGTACGGCGCCCGCTCGCTGCGCACGCTGCGGCCGGGCGGCACCCTGGTCTCCATCCTGCCGCTGGCGGAGGACTTCCCCGCCGAGCAGGCCCGCGCGGCGGGGATCCGGGCCGCGTTTCATGCTGGTCGAACCCGACCGGCAGGCGCTGCGCGAGATCGCCGCCCTGGTCGAGAGCGGCCGGCTGCGGGTCGAGATCGACACCGTCGTACCGCTGGCCGAGGCCGCCAGGGCCCACGAGCGCGGCCAGACCAACCGGGCCGGCGGCAAGATCGTCCTGGCCGTGGCGCCGTGAACCCCGGGCGCGCAGAGCCCGTACCGGCGCACTACTCGGTCGCCGGTACCGCCCCGCGCGCCCCGCGCGCCCCGCCGACGCGCTGCCGCGGCGTCAGCCGGATCCTGACCGGCCCCCGCACCTCCAGGGTGACGCCCTGTCCGAGCTGGACCGCGGCGCCCACCGTCTCCACCTCGAACGCCCGCAGGAAGACCGCGAGTCCGAGCACCGACTCCAGCATCGAGAAGTGCTGCCCGATACAGGCCCGCGGCCCACCGCCGAACGGGAACCAGGCGTACCGGTGCCGGGCGGCCTCGCGCTCGGGGGTGAACCGCTCCGGGTCGAAGCGCTCCGGCTCCGCCCAGTGCAGCGGGTGGCGGTGCACCGCGTACGGCGCGACCAGCACGTCAGCACCGGCCGGGATCACCACCCCGTCCACCACGGACTCGGCCACCGAGCGGCGTCCGATCGCGGGAGCCGCCGGGTAGAGCCGCATCGCCTCCTTCAGCACCTGGGTCAGGTAAGGCAGTTCGGCGAGATCACTCGCCCGTGGACGGCGGCCGTCGCCGAGCAGCGCGTCCACCTCGGCCCGGGCCCGGGCCTGCTCCTCGGGGTGCAGTCCGAGGAGTTGCAGCGCGAAGGTGAGCGAGGTGGAGGTGGTCTCGTGCCCGGCCAGCAGGAAGACGAGGACCTGGTCGCGCAGTTCGGCGGGGTCGAGTTGCTCACCGTCCTCACCGCGCGCCGCCGCGAGCAGCCCGAGCAGGTCGTCCGTCTCCCGCTCGCCGTCCCGTGTCCGCCGCCGGGCGATGATCTCGTCGCAGACCCGGTAGAGCTCCCGCTTGGCCGCCATCGCCTGCCGGTTGCCGGGGGTCGGCCAGTCGCGCGGGATGCGGACCGGCGAGAAGCCGCGCGAGACGGTGTAGTGACCCAGCAGGGGGAAGCTACTGCGCACCGCCCTGATCGCGTCCTCCACGTCGGCGCCGAACAGGATCCGGGCCACGGTGCGCAGTGCGAACCGCGACATCTCCTCCACCGCGTCCACCACGCCGTCGGCCGCTCCGCCCGTCGCCGCCGTCCAGCGCTCGGCCAGGGCCTCGGCCTCCACGCCGATCGCGTCCGCGTAGCCGTTCACCCGGCGCTGGGTGAACAGCGGCTGCACCAGGCGGCGCTGGCGCCGGTAGTCGTCGTCCTGCGCGGTGAGCAGACCGTTGCCGAAGCTCTCCCTGATCTCCTCGTAGATGGCGTTCTCCTTGCGGAAGTTCGCCGCCTGGGTGGCCAGTACCTGCTGGGCGCCCTCCGGTGAGGAGACCAGGTAGAACTCCGCGCGCACCCCGGGCGGTCCGGCGCTGATCCGGGCCACGCCGCCGTGGTTCCGGCGGGCGTCCAGATACACCCCGAGGGGGTCCCGGCGGAGGTCGAGCATGGAACCGATCAGCGGGAGTCCGGCCGGTCCGGGTATTCGAGTAGCAGGCATGGATGCTCCGATCGGGACGACTGTTCGGGCCCGCTCAAACTATCCGAGCATCCGTCAGAACATAAGAGGCCCAATGGGGCGCGGCCGCGATCACGGCCACACCCCGCAGTGCTCATTCGTACTCGGTGCCGCCCTTGCGGGTGAGGTAGCCGCCGCCGACGGCCTTGACGATCGCCCGGCCGCCCAGGACCGGGCTGTACCGCTCGACCGCCGGCCGGACCACCACGCCCTCCCTGGTGTGCAGTCGGCGGCCGGAGACCGTCTCCTTGCCTTCGGCCAGCTCCAGCACCCGGGCCGCGTCGAACGGGCCGCGCCACAGCTCGGGGGCCAACGGCAGCTCGCCCGCGAGCAGTCGGGGCGCGTCCAGCCAGCGCAGCTGGCCGTCGATCACCGCCGAGACGTCGAAGGCCGCGTACCCGGGCGGCTGTTCGGTACGGCTGGACGCCCCGTAGCCGAGGTCCTGCACGCCCTCGCCGAAGACCTCACCGAAGATCCCGATCCGGCTCGCCCCCAGCCGCTCGGCCAGCCGGGCGGCCAACTCCGGTATGCCGTAAGCCCGGACGGCGCGCCAGTACAGGTTGCGCTCGTCCTCCTTCAGCGCGAGCCCCTGTGCGCCGATCCCCTTCGAGGAGACCTGGACGGTACCGGAGTCGGCGTGGAAGGTGAGCAGGCAGCAGCTGCCGTGCAGCTTCTCGGTGACCACCACCGGCTCGCCCGGCTCGAAGACCTCGGGGAAGCGCTTGAGGTTCTCGATGTCCACCCAGGGCAGCAGGTCCGGCGCCGATTCGACCTCGCCGCTCATCATGGTCGGCACCGGCGGTGCCCACTTGGTGATGCCGAGCAGTTCCGCGAAGTCCGTGCCCTGCTCGGCCGCCTGCGCCAGATCGACCCCGGCCAGGGCCCGGGGACGGCAGACGATGCCCTGCGACAGCTCGCCGCGCAGCCGTACCGCCTTGACCCGGTCGGCCTTGCTGCCGGCGAGCCGGCCGGTCAGCCCCAACTCCTCGATCAGCTCCGGCGGCAGCACCGACTGCTCGGGGATGTAGCACGCGAAGTCCCCGGTCCGGTAGGCCCCCTTGGGCACGACCGCCCGGTAGAGGCCGATCTGCGCCAGCTCCAGGGCGTCCGCGTTCGGGTGCTCCAGGATGGTCAGGCGCTCGGCGGTGACCCGCAGTGTGGACATGGCGGTTTCGTCCTCCCCGTTTCGGAATGTCCGTGAATCGGACGAGATCCACTCTGTCGGGCGGGCGCCGCGCGGCGCCAAGGGTTTTCGAGCGCTACGGGAAGCTGACGTCCGACTCGGATGGCCTGTGTGCTCAACTCGATTGCAGGGAGGCCAAGGCGCCCACCACAAGTGCGCGCCTCTGCGCCCGCGCTGCCCCTGCGAGAGCCGTTCAAAGGCTCGGGCGTACAGATCGACCTGGCCGGGCTGCGTGAGTGTGGGGGCGGCGTCCAGCGTGTCCGCGTGGACCCTGCTGCCGTCGAAGATCGTGAAAGCCGGCACGGGCCACACGGTCCGCTGCGCCGAGAACGGGACGATGCCCGTGGCGACATTCAGAGGGCGCGCCCATCCGCCCCGACGGCATCGTCGCCTGGGCCGCCGCCCCGGGCCCGCCCGCGGACACCGCAGCTCTGGCGACCGCGCTGCGCACCTGGCTCGGCGGACCGCGCGAACGCATGACGAACGGCCAACAAGGTGAACCTTGTCAACCTGAAGTCAGGAAAAGCACCGGACAACGCAGAGGGGGGTTCTGATTGTGCGCGATCCACTCTGACGGTCGGTTCGGCACGGATCTGCCCTGATGCTGCCGAAAGACCGGCCCGCCTCCGCACCGGCAGAACATCCGAGGAGCAGGAACGACGATGGCACCCGATCCGACAACCGCCCAGGTGACCATGACCCTGGCTGCCCTTGCAGCCACCGGGGCCACCCCGATTCCGTCCGGGGAAACCCTGGAGCATCACACCAAACGAATCATCACCGGCATCGACGCGCAGCTGGACAACACCAGCCTTGCGACGCAAGGCGCGTGGGAGCTGGTGTGGCTCGCGCTGAGCGAGGCCAACGCCAACATGGCCTACATCGCACGGAGCACCAACGGCTCGAACGAGTTCGCCGTGGTCGCTCGCGGAACGGACGCCGATCTGACCGACATCCTCGAGGACCTCGATGTCGGCACGGTCGTCCCGTTCCCCGAAAGTGGTTCGCCGACGCCCGTCGCCGTCTCCAAGGGGGCGATGGACGCGTTCAAACGGGTCGTCAACGCCCGCTCGATCGCCTCGCCCTCCCCGAACGTCACGCTCGCTCAGGCGCTCTCCGCCGCGCTCGAGTCGGCGCCCTCCTCGCCGCAGCCGACCGTCTATCTGACCGGTCACAGCCTGGGCGGTTGCATCGCCACCATGCTCGCGCCGTACGTGCAGGCACAGACCTGGCCGAAACAGCCGAAGTTCGCGGTGATCACCTATGCCGCTCCCACCGCCGGCCTGCAGAGCTTCGTCGACTACGTCGACTCCTTGCCGTGGGTCATCAACGAACGCCACAACAACGCCTTCGACCTGGTACCGCACGCGTGGGCCGATCTCGACACCACCACCCGCTGGTACCCGAAGCCGGGACCGCAGGCGACCGAAGAAGTGAAGCTGCTCATCGAGGCGATCTCCAAGCGCACCAACGGCAACATCTACGTCCAGCCCGGCGCGCTCCACCAGATGAACACCGGATACACGAGGTTCGCCAGGAACCTGGTCAACAAGACGACCCAGGACTTCCTCGGCCAGGTCGCCTTCCAGCACGCCAACTCCACCTATCTGGCCCTGGTGGGGGCGCCTGCCGTCCCTTCCGGGCCGGTGGTGACCGACGTGACCCCCACCTTCGGCGCAGCAGGCGCCACGGTGACCATCCACGGCCACGGTTTCAGCCCGGACAGTGTGGTCGACTTCGGCCACTTCGCCTGCACCAAGCGCGACATCCATCCTTCCGGTACCAGGATCACCGCTCAGGTCCCCAACGGAACCGGCGTGGTCCACGTCCGCGTCACCAACACCCTCGGCACCTCCCCGGCCGTCGCGATGGGGCAGTTCGCCTATGGCGGACCCGCGCCCGTGGTGGTCCGTGCGGTCAGCCCGACCAGCGGAAAGATCGGCACCCCGGTCACCATCAGCGGCTCGGGCTTCGCCAACGGCGCCACCGTGCACTTCAAGGACAAGGCATCCGCTTCGGTCAAGTTCGTCTCCACCGGCCAGATCATCGCAACCGCCCCCGGTCAGCTCGACGACCACCAGACGGTGAACATCACCGTGACGGTCGGCAAGGCCACCTCTCCCACCAGCCCGGACGACGAGTTCACCTACACCGGACGGTAGCGTCCGCACTTCCCGTTCCCGGGGCGGCTCTTCGAGCAGCCCCGGGCCCTTGCCGCCGACCAGTCGAACAGTGCCGGGCGACGATCCGCAGCCGCCGCGACGAGTCGGCGGCAAGCACGGCGGGTCAGGTCGCCGCGGATCGGACGGCGTGGATGACGGGCTTCGAAGCGACGTCGGGCGGGGGGCGCTGTTGTGCTTGAAGCGGTCCCTCGCTCACTGGAGCGAGGGGCCGCCGTCGCGTCAGCCGGCGAAGTCACCATGGTGGTCGAACTCCCCGGCCTTGACGCCCTGGAGGAAGTTGGCGAACTTGACGGGGGTGGTGCGGACGATGATGTCGCCGTCTTCGGACTCGCGGAGTTCGACCAGTCCGTTGACGGTACGTACCTCGACACACGCGTTACTTGAGCCGGAGTAGCTGGACTTCTGCCATGCGGGGCTATTCATGTTTGCCCTCTATCTCCTTCTTGATGGACCGGATGAAGTCGCGCGAGTCTTCCTCCGAGAGTGCTACGGATGCCACGCGGGCGAGGATCTCGCGGTAACTTGACAGGTCGGAGGGCGCATCGAAGAGCGGGCAGCCGAAGCTGATGTCAATCTGTACGGTGTCCAGCTCGGGGACCAGGCCCTCGACGTAGACGAAGTTCTCGCTGGGGCCGGCAGCGATTCGATGTCGAACGGGACAACTCGAACTGAGATGCCTGGGCTCTGGGAATCCTCGATGAGAGCACCGAGCTGCTCGGCGAGTACCTCCGGCCCGCTGAACTGCATGTGGCGTGCGGCTTCGTGGATGGACGCCGTACAGGGCGTCGCGCCCGATCGGACGATCTGCTGCCTCTGCAGGCGGAAAGCCATCCTGAGATCGACATCTGAGCGCGGCAGCGCTGGGATCGCACGAGCGAATACCGAGGCCGCGTAGGCCGGGGTCTGGAGCAGCCCGGGTACGAAGGTGATCGAGTAGGTAGAGATCCTCCGGGCATGAGCCTCGATCGCAGCCACGTCGAGCAGGTCGGTGGTCAGGCTATGGCTGTACTCCTCCCACCAGCCCGTCCCTCGTTCCTCGATCAGACATCGAGGTCGACGCCGTCCCTGCCGCGAACGCGGGAGAACTCGGTACCCTGCTGGTCCGCAAGAGCCCGTTTCGTGCCGACCTGTCCGAGCCTTCGCACCTACGGGGATCAGCAGCGCTCGGACATGGCTGGTGCAAGGACGAAGTGCTTTCTGGTGCCGTAACCGCGACACTATGATCGCCTCAAGCTACGAGCTCCTGCGCCGTCCGCGGCGCGGCAGAGGGGACCGCCGAATGACCACCACCATGCGCCGCACCGCGATCGCCGCCGTCTCCGCCCTCTCCCTCGCCACCGGGCTCAGCGCCTGCGGCAGCGGCGGTTCCGGCAACGCGTCCGGCGGGGGCGACTCCTCGTCCGCCTCGCCGTCCAAGGTGTCGGGCACGATAACGGTCTTCGCCGCCGCCTCGCTGCAGGGGACCTTCACCGACCTCGGCAAGAAGTTCGAGGCCGCGCACCCGGGCACCACGGTCAGGTTCAACTTCGGCGGCAGCTCGGCCCTCGCCCAGTCGATCGTCTCGGGCGCCCCGGCCGACGTCTTCGCCGCCGCCAGCCCGGCCACCATGAAGACCGTCACCGATGCCAAGGACGCCGCGGGCGAGCCGAAGGTCTTCGTCCGCAACACCCTGGAGATCGCCGTCCCCAAGGGCAACCCGAAGCACATCGCCTCGCTGGGGGACCTGGCCGGCTCCGGTCTGAAGGTCGCGCTGTGCGCGAAGCAGGTGCCGTGCGGCTCGGCGGCCCTGACCGCGCTCGACGCGGCCGGCGTCAGCCTCACCCCGGTCACCCAGGAACAGGACGTCAAGGCCGCGCTCACCAAGGTCGAACTCGGCGAGGTGGACGCCTCGCTGGTGTACCGGACGGATGTCCGGGCCGACGCCGGCAAGATCGACGGTGTGGACTTCCCCGAGGCCGCCAAGGCCGTGAACGACTACCCGATCACCGCCCTCTCCAAGGCGCCCAACGCGGGCGGCGCGGCGGCCTTCGTCGCCTACGTCCAGTCCGCCGAAGCCGGGCAGGTGCTCACCGCGGCGGGCTTCCAGGCACCGTGAGCCCCATCCCGCCCACTGCCGTCGCGCCCGACCCGGCCGTCTCTCCACGGCCCCGGACGCGGCGGCGCTCCGCGCGCATCCCGTACGCCCTGGTGCTGCCCGCCCTGCTCGGGCTGGCCTTCCTGGTCCTGCCGCTGGTCGGGCTGCTCGTCCGGACGCCGTGGAGCTCGCTGCCCACCCGGCTCTCCAGCACCGAGGTGTGGGACGCGCTGCGCCTGTCGCTGATCTCCGCCACCGCGGCAACCGCCCTCTCGCTGCTGGTCGGCGTGCCGCTGGCCTGGCTGCTGGCCCGTACCGACGTCCCGGGCCGCCGGCTGATCCGGGCGCTGGTCACCCTGCCGCTGGTGCTGCCGCCGGTGGTCGGCGGGGTGGCCCTGCTGCTGGTCCTCGGACGCAACGGCATCCTCGGCCGCTGGCTGGACTCGGCCTTCGGGATCACCCTTCCGTTCCACACCTCGGGCGTGGTGCTGGCCGAGGCCTTCGTCGCGATGCCCTTCCTGGTGATCAGCGTCGAGGGCGCGCTGCGCGCCGCCGACCCCCGTTACGAGGAAGCCGCCGCCACCCTGGGCGCCTCCCGGCTGACCGCGTTCCGCCGGGTCACCCTGCCGCTGATCGCGCCCGGCATCGGGGCCGGTGCGGTGCTCGCCTGGGCCCGGGCGCTGGGCGAGTTCGGCGCCACCATCACCTTCGCCGGCAACTTCCCCGGCCAGACCCAGACCATGCCCCTCGCGGTCTACCTGGCCATGGAGTCCGACCCGGAGGCCGCCATCGCGCTCAGCCTGGTCCTGCTCGCCGTCTCGATCACCGTCCTCGCCGGTCTCCGCGACCGCTGGACGGCAACGCCCTGAAGGCGGTACGGCCGGAACCAGGGGCGCCGCCCGATCGCCCCTCCTGCACGGTCGGGCCCCGCTCCGCCCCTCGCGGCAATCTGGATCCGCCCGGCTCGCCGCGAACCCGCCCGACCCCCGCGCCGCCGATCGTCCACCCGCCCCACCGAGAGCTCCACCCGACGGAGACCAGCCGATGACCCCGCCTCCCGCCCTCGACGCCCAGCTGCGGATCGACCGCGGCGCCTTCCGCCTCGACCTCTCGCTGACCGCGGCCGCCGGCGAGGTCCTGGCGCTGCTCGGGCCCAACGGCGCCGGCAAGTCCACCGCCCTGCGCGCGCTGGCCGGCCTGCTCCCCCTCGCCGAGGGGCACCTGCGCCTCGACGGCACCGCCCTTGAGGACCCGGCCACCGGCCTGCACACCCCGGCCGAGTCCCGCCCGGTCGGCGTGGTCTTCCAGGACTACCTGCTCTTCCCGCATCTGAGCGCCCTCGACAACGTCGCCTTCGGCCTGCGCTGCCGGGGCGCGGACAAGAAGACCTCCCGTGCCCAGGCCAGGCCCTGGCTGGAGCGCCTGGGCCTGGCGGAGCACACCGAGAGCAAGCCCCGGGCGCTCTCCGGCGGCCAGGCACAGCGGGTCGCGCTCGCCCGTGCCCTGGCCGTGCGGCCGCGCCTGCTGCTGCTGGACGAGCCGCTGGCCGCGCTGGACGCCCGCACCCGACTGGAGGTGCGGGCGGAACTGCGCCGCCGGCTCGCCGAGTTCGAGGCGGTGGCGGTGCTGGTCACCCACGATCCGCTGGACGCGATGGTGCTGGCCGACCGCCTGGTGGTGATCGAGGGCGGCCGGGTCGTGCAGACCGGGACACCGTCCGAGATCGCCCGCCACCCGCGCACCGACTACATCGCCCGACTGGTCGGCCTCAACCTCTACCAGGGCACGGCCGACGGGCACACCGTCACCCTTCCGGTCGGCGAGAAGCTGGCCACCACCGAGGAGCTGGCCGGGCCCGCCTTCGTCGCCTTCCCGCCCGCGGCCGTCACACTGCACCGCACCCGCCCCAGATCCAGCGCCCGCAACGTCTGGCAACTGGAGGTGGCCGGTCTCGACCTGCACGGCGACCAGGTGCGCGTCGACCTCACCGGCGCACTCCCGCTCGCCGCCGACCTCACCCCGGCCGCCGCCGCCGAACTCGACCTGGCCCCGGGTGCCACGGTCTGGGCCACCGTCAAGGCCGCCCAGACCCACGCCTACCCGGCCTGAGGCCGGGCCTCGACCCGGATCCAACCGGTCGACTTCCGCCACCGAACGTCACCTTCCATGCGTGTTTGGTGGTGATCGACACGGGCAGGAGGTGCGTGCACTGACAGACGCGCCTCCCGCCGGCTGCCCCATGGCACCCCAGGCGCCCGGAAGCTCGGAAAAAAACAGATGCGACGGCAACTCACCGCGGCTGCAATGGCACTGGGCGTCGCGGTCAGCCGGTGGCGCCCCGGTCGTGGGCCACGTCCACGACCAGCCGGTCGTCGAGCTGGAAGACCCGGAACGGGAGCCGGGCCCGCACACCGACGCCCAGCTGCGTGTAGCCCTCGAAGCTGCCCGCGAACTGGGCGTCGGTGAAGGCGTGGTAGCCCGTGAGGTCCACCCCGGGCAGCGGCTGCCCGACCCGGCCCGGGTAACTCGGCTTGCCGGCGCCGAAGTCCATGGCGGAGGCCGTGAGCACGACCTCCAGGACGGCCCCGCCCTTGACCGGTATCGGCGTACCGGAGCCCTGCTGGAACAACTGGTCCACGTACTGGACGTGATAACCGACCCGGCGGCTGCCGGAGGCGCCGGGCACGTCGAACACCAGCCGGTCGTAGCAGGGGTTCTGCCCGGTGCGGATGTTCACCAACTGGTTCGAGGTGAATGAGGAGTCGTTCTTCGAGAGACTGCCCCAGTCAGCCGCGCACTGGGCCGCCGCCGGCCGGGTGGCCGCCGAGGCCACGGCCGGTACCGCCGCAGTCCCCGCCACCGCGAGGGCGATTGCCACAGGCACCGTGGTCCAACGTCGCATGTTCCGTCTCCTGGATAGAGGTGGATATCCCTTTTACGGAAATACGCGCACGGACGGTCGCGGGTTGCACGGATCGGCCGATCAGTTGACCCTTCGTCAGCATTTCCGCAGCGCCGGGTGTTAGGCGACCACGGTACAACTCCCGGGGGCGATCTCCCTGCGCCTGGGTCCTGCACCCGAACCGCACCGGTCGCGATCTCCAGGCCGAGCTGGTCGCACAAGAGAACAAGGACCCCACGAGCGCCTGACCCGTTGGCAACTACCTCTGGCGCATCTCCAAGCCGTGGACGCGGCGCCTGGACGATGACCAGCTTCGACGCGCCCCGCGACTAGCCCCTGCTCCAGCCGCGTGACAGCAGAGATAGACCAGATCATCTGAGACAGCGGCAGGCATCCGTTCGGTTCGGACCAGATCGACTGAAATTGCCGACGTCCCCGCGTCTCAGTTCTTCTGGGCGCCCCAGGTCCCAGGAATGACCTTGGCTGTCCGCTGCCATCCAATCGAGTCGTTTGACAGCGGAGTCAGTCCGCTGCGGTTCTGTGCCACCAAACCTAGTCCTGCGAGGTGAGCGGGCCAGGGGTGCATGGCTGCGGGCGAGGCTGTACCGGTGGGGTTGGACCCGGTCGGTCCGTACGTCGAGTTGTCCTTCGTCGATGCCGTAGGCGGTCGGGGCTCACCGAGGATGCCGGAGGGCGGTAGCGAGGTCGTCGAGGTGCTTCGAGACCGGGCCCAGGGTGAGCAGGCCGCTGCCTGCCCCGGCCAGCTCCGCCGTTGCGGGGGTGAGCTCGGTGTAGGCGCGCTCCATCGTCTTCCGGTCGCCGACGGCGATCGCCGCTCGTGCGGCGAGGCACCACAGGGCCTCGAACAGCAGGTCGCGGGGCGGGTCCGGAAGTTGACGCAGCGCCGCTGTGACCTCACCGCGGCGGTCTAGGGCCAGCAGCACCAGGGGGCGGGTCCAAGGTTCGTAGGGTCCCCAGTCGGTGTGTTCGTCGGTCTGGGCGGGCTGTGCGTGCCACAGGCGCAGGGACAGCAGCGCGAGCGGCAGCAGCCCGCGTTCCAGTCCGGGCATGCCGGCTCCGTTCATTCGCGCGGCGGCGTCCTGGTAGGCCGCTTCCACCTCGGCCGCCGATGTCCCGCCGGTCGCGGCGAGCCTCAGCGCCCGGTACCACTGGGTGAACACGCCCACCAGCGGCAGTTCATGACGCTTGGCCAGGCGGTCCGCAGCGGCCGCGTGCCCGTCGGCTGCGGGGAAGTCCGCGAGGGCGCTGCGGGCTTGGAGCCGGATGAGGTGTCCAAGCACTTCCCAGGTGGCCAGGGCGTTCCTGGCGGACAAGGCGACGAGCTCGGCGCCGACCTCGTCCCGGTGCGGGGCCAGACCCGCGCGGTGGAAGGTCTGCATGAACACGCCGTTGAGGGCGAACGCCAGCAGCGCGGGGTCGTCCAACCGCCGGGCGATCTGCTCCGCCCGTTGGGCGGCTTGGGGCCCGCGCGCTGAGCGGGTGCCGCGTGATTCCAGGGCGATCGTGGCCAGCAGGCGGGCCTGCGCGGCGGGGTGCGCACCCGGCCGGAGGGCAGCCAGGGTGCGCTCGGCCGCCGCCACGACCCACGCGGCCTGCTGTGGGTCATCGACACGGGTCCAGATCGCCGGCACGTCGTAGGCGCCGATCACGCGGGCGGTCAGTTCCGCGTCGCCCAGTTCTTCCGCCGCCGTGATGGCCGCCAAGCGGTGTTGGCGAGCGGCCTGAAGGCCCCCGCCTCCGGTCACCGCGAGGTTGCGCAGCAGGCTCACCGTCGACTCCAATCGCGCCCGGGCGTCGGATGCCACGGTTCGGTCGTAAGCCGCGGCCGCCTGCGCCCACACCCGCGCCGCCGGACCGCCGGGCCCGGATGCGGGGTCGAGGTCGTCAGCGTGGTCGAGGATGTCCGCCTCCAGGCGGCGCAGGCGCGGGCCTGGATCCACCCCCAGTTGTTCAACGAGGAGCGTTCGTGCCCGGCGCAGCACCGCGAGCGCGTCGCCTTGGCGACCGGTGCGTTACAACGCGAGGGCCAGCAGTCGCCAGGCGTCCTCGCGCCAGGGGTGCTCAGCCACGTGCGCGTCCAGATCCGGCACCGCCTCGCCCGCGAGCCCCAAGGCCAGTCGGGCCTCGGCCTGCCGCTCGACGCCGTGCAACCGCAGCTCATCCAGGCGCGAGCGCTCCGCACGGGCCCAGGTCTCCTCGGTGAAGTCGGCGTAGGCGGGGCCGCGCCACCACCCCAGCGCATCCTCCAGCCGGGCGAGAGCATGCTGGGGTGGCTCGGTCGCGGCGGCGGCCACCACCTGCTCGAAGCGCCAGGCATCCACCGCGCCTGGCTCGGCATGCAGCGCGTACCCCGGGCCCTCGGTGACCAGCAACCGGGCCGGAGTACGGGGCGGGCGCTGCGGCTCCAGCGCACGGCGCAGCGCGGCCACGAACGTGCGTACCGCGCCCACCGCATCAGCGGGCGGGTCCTCCCACAGGTCCTCGACCAGGCGAGTGACCGGGACGACGCGGCGGCGGGCGACGATCAACCTGGCCAGCACCGCGCGGTGCCGCGGCCCCTTCAACGCGATCGCACCGCCAGCACCGTCCCAGGCCATCACCGGCCCCAGCACACCGAACGCGACCTCCACCCTTGACCACCCTTTCTGGAGGCATCGCTCCTGGTCACGGTAGCGCGCTCACTCGATGCTCATCCGCGCCCGGCAGGCTGCCAGGCACCTGGCCACCTATGGAGAAAGGGCGAAACCATGGCGCCTTCCATCACCGGTTCCACTTACCAGCGCGTCCCTGTCGCCGACGGCGTGTCCCTGAACGCAGCCGTCTGCGGCTCGGGCACCCCGGTCGTGCTGCTGCACGGGTTCCCGCAGACACACCTGATGTGGCGGCATGTCGCCGCCGACCTCGCGGCCGATCACACTGTGATCTGCCCCGACCTGCGCGGCTACGGCGCCAGCGACAAGCCTGCCGAGACCGACGGAACCACCTACGCCAAGCGCACCATGGCCGCGGACATCGTCGCCCTGACCCGTGCGCTGGGGCACGAGCGCTTCGCGCTGGCCGGACACGACCGCGGCGCCCTGGTCGCCTTCCGCGCCGGGCTCGACCACCCCGAGACGATCACTCACCTGGCCTGCCTCGACGTGCTCCCCACGCTGGACATGTGGGAGGTGATGCGCGGTGTGACCGCCGCCGTCGGCTTCCACCTCTACCTGATGGCCCAGCCCCCGGGCCTGCCCGAGCAGATGATCGCCGCCAGCCCGGACGCCTTCTTCGGCCACTTCCTCGACGTCTGGACCAACAACCCGCAGGCGATCCCCGCCGACGTCCGCGCCGCCTACCTGGACGCCTGCCGCGACGCGGTGCCCTCGATCGTGGCCGACTACCGCGCCTCCGCCGGCATCGACGTCGACCACGACCAGGCCGACCGGGACGCCGGCAACCGCCTACGGATGCCGGTCACCGTGCTCCAGCAGGACTGGGGCGCCGCCCTCGGCTTCGACGCGGCAGCCCTGTGGAGCGCCTGGGCACCGGACCTTCGGCACACCATCGTCACCTGCGGCCACTTCATGGCCGAAGAAGCCCCCGCCGACATTGCCAAGACACTTCGAGACCTCCTCGCCCGCTGAAGACCGAGGCGCTCTCGCGGGCGGGGGCTCAGGGCTGGGTGGCGGCCTCGTCGCCGAAGTCGGGGATATCGGCGGACAGCAGGTGCTCGGCGCCGCGTTCGAGGATCTTGGCTGTCTCGGTGGAGCGGGGGAGCATGGTCTTCTCGTAGGCGCGGATGGCGTCGTCGACGGTGGCCGCGTTCGCGAGGGCGAGGGCGAGTTCGCTGGCGTCGAGCATGGCGAGGTTGACGCCGACGCCGAGCGGGGGCATGAGGTGGGCGGCGTCGCCGAGCAGGGTCACGGTCGGGTTGTGCTCCCAGGTGTGCGGGACGGGGAGGGCGAAGATCGGGCGGTCGACGTAGGGACCGTCGTTGTCGGTGATCATCCGGCGCAGGCGGGGCGACCAGTCGGCGTATTCGTCGAGGAGCAGGGCGCGGATGGCATCGGTGTCGGCGGCGGTCAGGCCGCTCCGGCTGATCCAGTCGACCGGGGCTCGTTGGATGAGGTAGACGCGGATGTGGTTTCCGCTGTTGCGCTGGGCGAACAGAGCGCGCTCGCCGTCGGCTGCATGTGCGCCGCCCAGGCCGACCAGCTCGGCAACGTCGGGGTGTCGGTTCTCGACGTCGGAGAACCAAGCCTCCAGGAAGCTCACCCCGGTGTACCCAGGGACGGCGGGAGACACGGCCGGACGCACTCGGGAGAAGGCGCCGTCGGCGCCGATGACCAGATCGGTCTCGATGGTCGTGCCGTCGGCGAAGTGCAGCTGCCGCGGCCCGTCCGCGGGCCCGCTGATCGTGTCGAGGGCGCGGTCCCAGTGCACGGTTCCCGGCTGCAGGGAGTCGAGCAGCAGGTCGCGCAGCTGGCCACGGTCGATTTCTGGCTTGAAGAGCTCGTCGGCCGCCGGGACCTGATGGGACGTCATCGTGCCGGTCGGGTCCAGCCGGCGCATCTCCTGCCCTTCGGGGCGGGCCAGCGTGAAGAACTCGTCGAGCAGGCCGGCTTCGCGCAGGGCGATCTGGCCGTTGTCGGCGTGCAGGTCCAGGGTGCCACCCTGGTTGCGCGCGTCGGGTCCCGGGTCGCGGTCGTGGACGGTGACCGCGAGGCCGCGCCGCTGGAGGATGCGGGCGCAGGTCAGCCCGCCAGGTCCGGCGCCGATGATGCTGATCCTGGCCTGGCCAGGTGCTACGGAGTTCATGGGGTTCCCTTCGCCGGCGCCGGATCACGGCCGCGACCCTGTGCCGCGGACCCGTCAGGCGCCGCCTCCATTGTTTTGGAACGCTTCCAAATATGCAACCGTTTCACCTTTGCTCGATGCCGGGTAGGGTTGCACGCATGGCAGAGACGATCGACCGCGCACAAACGGGCGGGCGGCGCGAACGCAAGAAGGCCGCCACCCGCCAGGCGATCGCCGACACAGCACTGCGGCTGTTCCTTGAACGCGGCTACGAGCAGGTGAGCGTCCGCGAGATCGCCGAGGGTGCCGACGTGTCGGTGTCGACCCTGTTCAACTACTTCCCCCAAGGCAAAGAGGCCCTGGTCTTCGACGAGGACGCCCGCAACGAGGCCGCCCTGGTCCGCGCGGTCACCAACCGGCCGCCGGGCCAGACGATCCCCCACGCTCTACGCGCCCACCTCACCGGCTTCGTCGACTCGGCCCACACCCGAGACCCCCGCTTCGCCGACTTCCAGCGGCTCGTCCAGGAGACCCCGGCCCTGCGCGAGTACTCCCGCACGATGTGGCTGCGCCACGAACACGCCCTGGCTCGCGCTCTCGCCGACCAGACCGGCCGGTCGCACGGCGACCTCATCTGCGCCGCCTACGCCCGGTTCACCCTCGAAATCCTCGCGTTCGCCGGCTCCCGCCCAGACCCCGTCGCCGCTATCGACCAGGCCTGCCTCCTGCTCGACCAGGGCTGGACGACTACGGTCGCCCAACACGACCCCAAGCCCGGCAGACCCGCCACAGCCCCCTCCCCAACCACATAGGGCTGCGAACGGCTGCACGTCGATTTCGAGGACGACCTACGGGCGCTCTACTTCGACGCCTGCGAGTTCAAGCCGACGAACGCGGGTCTCATCGCGCTCCGAGCCGGGCTCACCACACCGCGCACCCGGCCATGGACAGCCGCGAAGCCCCTGGTGGGACAGGTCTCACCACAAGATCATGTCCGCACCTACCAGGGGCTTCACGGTTGGTCAGCTATGTGGCCACGTCGACGTCCCACGCCACGTGGTGGAGTATCTGGCCCGCCTCCTGGCCACACATCGCCGTCGAATGGGAACCCCACGCGGTAGCCGCGCCCTGAGCCATGGACGACGACACCGACGAGGCCCAGGACGACCGCCACGACGACAACCAGGAGGAGGACCATCACATGCCCCTCGCGGGACGGACGTTTTCAGCGACGGGCGAGCTGGCGCTCTCCCACAGCGCCCTGCCGATAGGGGAGGCCGTAGTGCCGGAAGACGTCCTCCTCGTCCTCGGCGGGCAGGACGTCGTCGGTGCCGATCGCGGGGCAGTCCTTGACCAGCGCCTTGGCGTAGGCCACGTTCACGTACCCGGGGCCTACCGAGGCCCCGTCGAGGGGGACGAAGATCAGCGCTGCCCCTGCCCGGCCACCAAGCTGCACCCTCGCGACGACGCCGTGCGCATGAGGGAGCTGCAGGACCTGGCGGCCGGCATTTGGATGGTGGCAGCCGCACCTCGAGGCTGCGCCGCTGTTCTCCGTGCACCGGCTCGGGAGGCCGGGGAGGAGGCCGCTGCATCTGTCGGTGGACTTCGAGTGCCTGTGCCGGGCGCGGATCGGGATCGACATCCTCGACCTGCTCGCCAATGGCGGTGGCGCCGCACCTGTCCTGGGGGGAATGGACTGGTCAGGCCGGGCCCGACCAGGACCGTCTACTGGGCCGTCATGAACGGCACCGGGTACCGCCAGCCGCAATGCCACTGATCTAGCGGCCTTTCACGACCCTATGGCCGAAGCATCGCCGCAGGTCAGGGGCTCGCGATCGCTGTCAAGCCCAGTGGCAGTGCGCCGAGTCGGGCAGGTCTGTGGGCGGTTCCCCAGCGGAGGGTCGCAGATACCTCTGATCGTTGGCCTGGCGGGCGGTATCGAGGGCGTCGCGCAGGGCGTACAGGTCGGTGATGGTGGCCAGTTCGGCGAGGCGGGCCAGCAGCCGGCGGACGGCTCGGCCGTCGCCGTCGGACACGGCCTCGATGATCGCCTCGATCAGGTCCGCCTGTCCGTGCCGGGCCGTCTCCGGTGCCGCCGGCACCAGCGCTTCCATTCCCGCCTCCCTGCGCGGTCTCGCTGGGTACTTCGGTCGCGCGGCGGCGGTTCGGGGGGTTGCCGCCGCCGCGCAGCGGGAAACTACCTCACTCACGGGCGCCGCAAAATCTATGCGCGCCGGAGTAGACATTGCTCGCGGACGGGTCTAACGTTTCTCTCGTAGACAGCAGTCGGCGATACCGGCCAGACACGAACTGGCCGGGCTGTTGGACGCAAGTTCGCAGTTCGGTCCGACAGTGGAGTTCCGAAGCCAGGCAGGTGCACGACGGCGACGGGACTGGCTGCCGGACCGGGCGGCCCGCAGGCATCAGGGGCCGCCACCAGTGGTATCGAGCAGTACGCAGTTCAGTGAGTGCAGTACCGGCAGTCGCAAGACAAGGCAGGACCTCGGCAAAGGCGCCCAGACTGCGGGCGCGCGTGCCGAGGGGTCCAGGCAGTGGGGTTCCAGGCCAGCGCAGGTGCAGGACGGCTGGCGGGGCCAGCTGCCGGACCGGGTGGGCCGTCACGGCCACCGACCAGCAGTACGCAGTTCAGCAGGTGCAGTACCAGCAGTACGAAAGTGACAGGTCAGAACAACGGATGAACGGAGGGCGCAAGCGCCATCAGGATCGCCCGGCCCGTGAATGCTCGCCCGGGCGGACACCGCAGACCCCAACGCAAGGACGGTGGTTTCCGGTCACGCATACGCGATCCCCGCACACCCCCTCCCCCGGGGCAGTGCGGAAGTAACAGGACCGGCCCAGGCCGGTAGATGGTGTTGTTCCCCTTCGGGGCCCCGGAGCCGACACGGCCCCGGGGCCCCTCGACGCGTTCTCCCCGAGAACCAGAGAGGTGCAGTGACTACAACGGCCAGCCCCGACACACCCGACAAACTCGACGACGACGACTACCCCGCCTACACCATGGGCCGCGCCGCCGAGATGACCGGCACCACCCCCGGCTTCCTGCGAGCCCTCGGCGAACACCGCCTCATCACCCCCCTACGCTCCGACGGCGGCCACCGCCGCTACTCCCGCTACCAACTGCGCATCGCCATGCGCGCCCGCGACCTCGTCGACCAGGGCACCCCCATCGAAGCCGCCTGCCGCATCGTCATCCTCGAAGACCAACTCGAAGAAGCCCTGCGCCTCAACGAACAGCTCCGCCGCTCCCAACACCGCCAGGAGCCCACCGCGGACACCTGACCTGCCCGCCAGGCCGACGAGACCGGCCTGCGGTGAGCGGCAGGTGCTCACCGCAGGCCGCCCCGCGAGCGAGAAGCCCCGGCCCCCGATCGCCGGCCGGCGCTCCCCACCTGTACGGCCGACATCGGCGCCGACCGGCCCCGGGCCGCCCGGTGCGACGACTCTGCGTCCTGGTTGAGTCACACCCAGGGCGTTTGTTCACCACCGTTCTGCCCGGGGCATGACCCGTGCCCCGCAGCGTGGGCCCGGACCGGACTCCCCTCGTGAGCGGGCCGCCCCACCCTCCCACCCCCCTGGACCGACAACCCCCGATGGCCACTTCGCGACGCCCGCGTCGCGAAGTGAGCGGTGGCAGCGGGCGGGACACCGAATCCGCCTGTGAGCGGGAATGGGCGGCCTGGTTCTCGACGCGGTGGGCGAGCGCGACCGGGAAACCGGCCCGCAGCTGGCCGCCGCCGTGGACAGCCCCCTGGACGGACCTTCCGTTCTGCGGGAGTTGGTGGTCGACAGGTCCCGAGTCGTTTTCTTCGACCCCGGCGGCCTCGACGCCCTCATCCGCGCCCACGTGATTGCCCGCCAAACAGGCACGAGACTCCACTTACTCAACCCGCCCCGCCGGTCGCAGCCCTGCTGCCCCCACCAGGCCTCGACCAGGTGGGGCAGGTGAGCTCCGACCCCGTGGAGGCCGCTGGCGCGCAGGGTATTCCAGGATCCTGCGCCGCCCGGTCGTCCCGGTGTGCCCGGGCCGACGGGCCGGTCTAGAGGCTGAGCAGGCCGATGGCGTGGCCGTCGGGGTCGACCACCGGCCACATGGCCAGGCCTCGGGCGCGCATGGCGGTGGCTGCGGTGGCGGCGAGCATGTCGGCGGTGGCGAACGGGGCTCGGTCGAAGGCGATGTCGCGGACCGGGGTGCGCTCGTTGGACCGGGTGCGGGTCTGGAACGGGGCGAGGTGCAGGCGGGTCAGCAGCCCGGCGCAGCGGCCGTCGTCGTCGCGGACCAGGAGGTGGTCGGCGCCGGAGCCGTTCAGGATGTGGATCGCCATGTCGAGCATGACGTCGTCGCTGATCTGGAGGTCGGGGCGGGTCATGAGGTCGTGGACCGTGGTGGTGGTCGCGGGGCGTTCGAGGGTGAGGGTCATGGGGCTCCGTGGTGTCGTTTCCGCCGGGGGCGGCGGTGGTCGGGGTGCCGGCCGTGGGACGGCCGCCGGGGTCCGCCTGGGCTTGGACCGCGGGGGCGGTCCGGCCCGGGCCTGTCCTCTAGGCCGCGAGGACCGTGCGCCTGGGTGCCCGGCGGCGGCCGGAGGGGCTCTGGGTGTCGCGGCTCACTGCGATGGCGCGGGTGTCGCCGCCGGTGGGGGCCGGGCGTTCGCGGCGGCCGCGGTTCGTGGCCGCGCTGCGGCGGGGGCGTTCGACGACGGGGTCGGCGATGACGACGGGCACGCCGGTGGGGACGCGGGCGCCGGTGATGCGGGTCAGGTCCTCGTCTCCGGCGCTGACGCGGGTGGTGACGGGGGTGATGGCGGCGGTGGCCATCATGCGGGCCGTCTGGCGGCGCTGGCTGGGAAGGACGAGGGTGACGACGGTGCCGGACTCGCCGGCCCGGGCGGTGCGGCCGCCCCGGTGGAGGTAGTCCTTGTGGTCGCTCGGCGGGTCCAGGTTGACGACCAGGTCGAGACCGTCGATGTGGATGCCCCGCGCTGCGACATTGGTGGCGATCAGTGCCGTGACCTGGCCGGTGCGGAACTGCTCCAGGGTGCGGGTGCGCTGGGGCTGGGACTTGCCGCCGTGCAGGGCCGTGGCCTTGACCCCTTTGGCGAGCAGGTCCTCCACCAGCGCGTCGGCGCGGCCCCGGGTGTCGGTGAACATGATCACCCCGCCGTCACGGGAGGCGATGTGGGCGATCGTGGCGTTCTTGTCGAAGTTCTGCACGTGCAGCACGTGGTGCTCCATGGTGCTGACCGCCGCCGCGGACGGGTCCACCGAGTGGGTGACCGGGTCCTTCAGGAAGCGCCGGACGAGGCGGTCGACGTTGCGGTCCAGGGTGGCGGAGAACAGCATCGTCTGGCCGCCTTCGGCGACCTGTTCCAGGAGTTCGGTGACCTGTGGCAGGAAGCCCATGTCGGCCATCTGGTCGGCCTCGTCGAGGACGGTGACGCCGACCGCGTCGAGCTGGCAGTCGCCGCGTTGGATCAGGTCCTTGAGCCGGCCGGGGGTGGCCACGACGACCTCCGCCCCGCGGTTGAGCGCCTGGGCCTGGCGGCCGATCGACATCCCGCCCACCACGGCCGCCATCCGCAGCCGCACCGCGTGCGCGAACGGGGTGAGGGCGTCGGTGACCTGCTGGGCGAGCTCGCGGGTGGGGACCAGCACCAGGGCCAGCGGCCGGCGCGGCTCCGCGCGCCGGCCGGCGAGGCGGGCCAGCACCGCGAGACCGAACGCGATGGTCTTGCCGGAGCCCGTCCGTCCGCGTCCGAGGACGTCACGTCCGGCCAGCGAGTTCGGCAGGGTCGCGGCCTGGATCGGGAACGGCGTGGTCACGCCCTGGCGGGTCAGCACCGACAGCAGCGCCTTGGGCATGCCCAACTCGTCGAACGATTCGACGGCGGGCAGCGCCGGGGTGGTGCTCACTGGCATCACGAACTCGCCTTGCGAGGAAAGGCTTTGACGGGCACTACGGCCGCTGGCCGGCCGGTCGCCGCAGAAGGAGCCGCCACCCGAGCGGGAGCCGTAGGCGGCGCCGGCGGATCGGGAGGAGGCCGAGGAACGGGAGTTGGCGTTCTGGTACGGGGAGCGGCGGGAGCGGTTCATGTGAAACCTTCCGGGGGTGGCACGTCGCGAGGCGGCTCCGCGGCACGGGGCGCCGGCAGGAGGTCGCGAGGGAACGGGCCGAAAGTGTGGAGCGCGGGGCGTGAACGGTGAAACCGTGCGGCACGTCACCTCAGGTCGGCGCTCACCGCCGGGGCGGGAACGGAGATCCTCGAACCGTGGGATGTCACGGCAGGGCGGCGGTCCGGACGCGGCGCTGCTCGTCTCGCGTGGGGATGGCCGCCGGTGGCGGAGCCAAGGGGCCTGAACGGCCGGGGATGTGCATGGTGGAGCAATGCCGAGGGACCCGCACCGGGCATCCTGTACTCGGTGCGGGCCCCTCGCTACCAGGCGGGTGCCGTGGCAGAAACTACAGCGGACGAATGTTCTCGGCCTGCGGGCCCTTCTGACCCTGCGTGACGTCGAACTCGACCTTCTGGCCCTCGAGCAGCTCACGGAAGCCGTTGGCGTTGATGTTCGAGTAGTGGGCGAAGACGTCAGCGCCGCCACCGTCCTGCTCGATAAAGCCGAAGCCCTTTTCCGCGTTGAACCACTTCACAGTGCCATTAGCCATTAAAAAATCTCCTTCAAGGGGCTGTCCGAAGCGTGCACAGCGCGCGCTTCGAGTCGCCGCGATGAGCACCCACCCGGGGAAGAGCCGGGAAACAAAAAGGCGCCTGCGAAACATCAGCAGGCGCACACAAAGTTCATGGGAACCACTACTGCAACTAAAACGACTCTAGCAGGCCCGGGCCCGGCGCGGGTGGATATTCCGCCCCCGGTTCTGCGACGCCCCTTGCTGGGAGGCGCCGGCTGCGAGGTCGCGGGACTGTCAAAGTGACTGCATGGCAGCCTAGTTGGGAATGTCGTCCGCCCCTTTGGGTGCCGGCCAGTTGCTCTCCGGGGAGGGCGAGTCGCGTAGGCGCCGATCCTGCCCTCGGCGCGGCAGACCCGCGAAAGCGGCGTGCCACGCCCACCGGCGCCATCCGGAGGCACTCCGGAATCGAGTGCGCGAAGAAGGCGCGCTCCCGCGATTTTCGGCGCATACTGCATGGAATGACGAAATCTTCAGCAGCCCGCCGTGTCCTGCCCGCCAGCCCCTTCAAAGCCCGGACCGAAGCACCGCGCAAACACTTCGCCGTCGGTGACCGCGTCACCCACGACACGTACGGCCTCGGCCGGGCCATCGGCGTCGAAGGCGACAGCGACATCGCGGTACTCGTCGACTTCGGAACGCGACAGGAACGCATCACCCAGCCCTACACCACGATGTTCAAACTCTGACACCGGACGCACGCGGTTCTCCGGGGATCACTGGTGCTGGGATGGGCGCAGGCCAAGAGCTGATCGGACCGACCCTCCACGCCTGCCCGCATCCCGCCGTCGTCGCCGGGCGCACCGGCTTCCGCGGCATCCGCAGTGAGCTGATGCTGGACCTGCCGGAGGTCCTCGGCTCTGCGGGCTCCACCGTCACCACCATCGGAGCCGACCCTGCTCGTCACCGCCGGCCCGCGCGATCCGGGCGACGGCCCGGCCCTCACGGCTGCCGTACAGCAGGCGCAAGGCGCGTGACTGCCATGGCTGCCGCCCAGGCCCTTGGGCCCGCGGAGGCGGTGTCATATTCTGTGGGATATGTCGAACCCCGACGTGCTGCTCGTCGACATCGCGGCGATGGTCGAGTCTGAGCACAGCAACCAGATGTCCCTGACCGTAGCGGTCCCCGGAGCCGTGATCACCGGCAGGCTCGCCCCGGTGGCCCTGTGGTTGGAGCGGGTGGCCGAGGTCCTCCAGGCCTCGGAGCACCTTAAGCCCTTCGCCGCTCTCTTCGCCCCGCCCGCCGACGCCCCGCCCGCACGGCCCACCCATCTGCATCTCCACCGGGCGAAGATCCTGCAGGGCGACTTCGGACTGCCCCACACCGGCGGCATGTACCGCATCGCCATCGAGGACGTCAGCAGCTGGACGGTCGGGGACCTCAGCTACTCCGATTCCTGATCGCCACAGCAGGCCAAGTGGCCGACCGGCTCGGCGCCTTGCCTCCTCGCAGCAGTGCGTTCACCGGGGCCACGACGGGCGCAGCCAGCGGGTAGGGCGGCGGGCAAGGGGTGCCCGCGCGGACGGCAGGGCCGGGTCGTAGTCTGCGGCCATGACCGAAGCCCTCATTGCGACGCCCCGGGAAGCTTTCGAGACGTTGCTGGCCGGCAACCGGCGGTTCGTCGCGGGTTCGCCGGAGCACCCGAACCAGGACGCCGCCCGCCGTACCGAGATCGCACCGGCCCAGAGCCCGTTCGCGGTGTTGTTCGGGTGTTCCGACTCGCGGCTGGCCGCCGAGATCATCTTCGACCGGGGGCTGGGGGACCTGTTCGTGGTCCGCACCGCCGGGCACGTCGCTGGCCCGGAGGTGCTCGGCAGCATCGAGTACGGGGTGAGCGTGCTCGGCTCCCCGCTGGTCGTGGTGCTTGGCCACGACGCATGCGGCGCGGTCGCGGCCACCCGTGCCGCCGTTGCCGACGGCACCACCGCCGGCGGGTACGTGCGGGACGTGGTCGAGAAGGTGACCCCCAGCGTGCTGGCTGCCCGCGCGGCCGGGCGTACCGAGGACGCGGACTTCATCGCCGAGCACATACGGCACACCGTCGACCTGCTGCTGGAGCGCTCCCGCGCACTCGCCGACGCGGTCGAGGCCGGCCGGGTCGCCGTGGTCGGGCTGTCCTACCGGCTCGCCGACGGCACCGCCCACCTGGTCACCGCCCGGGGCCTCGACCTGCCCGTCGGCTCGGTGGCGTGACCCGGCTGTTCAGGTTCACAGTGATGTGCTCGGGCAATGGTCCCAGTCGGACAGGCGGTCCAGGGTCGGGGCGAGCAGCGGCGAGTCGTGGCGATTCGCCCCGGCAAGGACACGACCCAGAGGGATTCCGTAACCGTCCGTCATACCCGAGCGTTTCGATCCTTGTTTGCCACGGTCAACCGGGGAGCATCCAGCGGCCTCACCACCGCCGGGGCCTTGGTGATCGAGCCGTCAACGGCGATCTCATCCAGGACAAGACCGACTATCCGGCCGTAGGACTCCAGCGCGATCCGCTTGAACCGGGCGAACACGCCGAGCCGGATCCACTCGTCACGGCGGTTGCGGATCGTGGTGGCCGAGCAGGTCGTGTCAGCGACCGCCTGGTAGGAGCAGCCGAATTCAGCAGTAACTTGTCGAAGACGATCCGGTCGCTGATGCGCGACCTGTGACAGCCCGGCGGATGGGTCGCCGCGTAGGTCGGCCGCTCAGGCAATAGCGCAGCAAACTGGCTCCAGAGTGGCTCGGTCAGCCATGACGCAAGTACAGGCACAGGTCTCCCCGGTGACCGGGGAACGTCGCAACTCCATGATTGCCAAGGCCTGTGTCTGTTCCGCTGTTGGGGTGCCGACACCGCGCCTATCTGCGCGACCTCCTACTCAGGTTGAACTCCGCGCCTGCGCCCCCGGGGACAGCTACCAGTCTTGCCCGGCAGAGGGGGCGACACCCTCCCCCACCCCCTCTGAGAGAGGACCTGCCGGAGGCGCGCAACTGCCGGGAACGCGCGCGCCTCACCTGCTAATTTGCCGTGTTGGGGTCGGAGTGGTGCGTTCACGGGCGTCGTAGGCGCGGGGTGGGGCAGTAGCGCGTGCCTCCTTCGAGTGCAACAGTTGGCCCGGGGGCGATCTCCGTGAAGCCCGCGTCACGCACCACCGGCAGGCCGCCGCCGGCCAGGCGGGCCCAGTCCGCGGGGCTCGCGGTACGGACGGCGAGCGGGAACCCGGCCTCGGCCCACTCCTTGCGCTGGGTGTCGTCCAGCCGCCACCAGGCCAGCTGGGCGGCGTGCCCGGTCTGCGCCATGGTCTTGCCCGCGCTCATCTCCAGCTCGGGGTTGAGCCACAGCACCGGGACCCCGGGCGCGGGTTCGGCCGGCGGCTCGACGTCGTCGAGATCGGTGCCGGAGACCTGGAGCTTGGCCAGCTCCTTCGGCCAGCCGTCCAGCGGGACCGGCGGGAAGACCCGCACCTCGGCGCTCTCCCCCGTCACCGTGATGCCCGGCAGTTCGCTCGCCTTGCGCCACTCGCCGCCCCTGGCCCGCCGGACCACCTTGCGGATCCGGGCGTCCTCCCAGGCCGCGACCCGCTCGGCCCACTCCCCTTCGGCGGCGGTGACCCGCTCGTCGGCGAGCAGCGCCAGCACCGCGCGCGCCGAGGTCTCCAGCGCGTCGGTACGCCCCGGCGGGGTGGCCCGCTCCAGCCGGACCAGCAGTGGCAGCACGTACTGCGGGCGGTCGTCGCGGGGATCGGCCGCGGCCTGCTCCGGCTCGGCAGGCGCGGTGCGGCCGCCGTCGTTCGGGTCGACGGCGGCCGGGGTGGCGGCCAGGTTGTCGGCTTCGTTGGCTGAGGTCACCTCACCAGGATGCCAGGCCGCCTCCGCCCTCCCGCCGGGCCCCCGGGCCGACCCGGGAGGGCCGGCGCGAGTCCGCCGGAGCGCCGACGCCGGTCGGTGCCGACGCCGGTCAGCGCCGACACCGGTCAGCGCCGGTAGCCGCGCGCCGGGTCGCGCTCCTCCGCGTCCTCGTACGGCAGGAACCAGCCCTCCGGGTGGGTGGCGGCGAGGAGTTGGTCGGTACGGTCGGTGGCGTCCAGGTCCGGATCGCCGTCGTCCGGGCCGTAGACGCCGAACAGCTCGTCCACGCAGCCGTCCCAGTCGTAGTCGTACAGGTCCACCGGCAGATCGCCCATCATGTCGGCGACCGCCTGCGGCTGGGCGCCGAGCAGTTCACGGGCGTCCACCAGGGCCAGCCGCAGGGCCAGTTCCTCGGCGAGGCAGCGCGGCAGCGGCCACTCGCCGAGCGCCAGGTCCTCGGCCAGGTCGTCGAAGGTCCTCGCCAGCGCGCGGCGCCAGCTGCGGTGCATGCCCCAGGTCCGGCGCGGGAGGCGGGCGAGGACGGCCCACTCGTGCTCCTCCTCCTCGGTGACCGGCTCGTCCTCGTGCTCGTCCAGGTCGTCGTAGGCGGCGTCGGCCAGGGTGATCAGCTGGGTGTGCAGCAGGCACGCGGTGCGCGGGGTGAAGGTCCAGTCGCCGACGGCTCCGCCGCTCTCCTCCGCCTCCAGCGGGAAGAGCTCCGCGAAGTCGGGGGCGAAGTCCTCGGTGACGCTGATCTCCAGGGTGCCGCCGAGCGCCTCGACGCCCGGGATGGTGGAGACCAGCCGGTCCGGATGGAGCAGCGCCCCGAGCGCCGCGTTGGCGTCCTCGGAGACCTCGCGCAGCAGTGCCGCGCGCTGGCCCTCCGGGTCCACGCCGTCGAAGTCCAGGTCCTCGACGACCGCCCGCGCGGCGGCGCGCAGCGCGGGCCAGTCCGTGATGCGGATGCCGAGAACCACGGTGGCCTCCACCTCCGGCACTTCGGAGTCCTCCGCCGCGCCCGGCCCCTGTGGATGATCGTTTCGCTCGCCCATGGGGCTACCGTACGGCTTTTTCGGGTGGCGGTTCACCGGTGCCGTGAGAGGATCTTCTGCCTGTTCCGAAAGATTCTCCGCCCGTTCGGCCGTGTCCTCGGCGTGGCGTTCCACCCGGTAGGAAAGCATGGCGGTATGAGCAACATTGCAGAGTACGGCGGCGGGCAGGAGCAGGGCTCGGCGGTCCTGGTGGTCACCACCAACGACGTCCCCGGGTGCCGGGTCGACCGGGTGATCGGCGAGGTCTTCGGCCTGACCGTGCGCAGCCGCCACATCGGCACCCAGATCGGCGCCTCACTGAAGTCCCTGATGGGCGGTGAGCTGAAGGGTCTGACGAAGACCCTGGTGGACAGCCGCAACCAGGCGATGGAGCGGCTGATCGAGCAGACCAAGGCGCGCGGTGGCAACGCGGTGCTGGGCATGCGGTTCGACGTCACGGAGGCTGCCGACCTCGGAACGGAGATCTGCGCCTACGGCACGGCCGTGGTGATCTCCCCGGCCTCCTGACCCTGACTCGTCCGGAGAGGGTGCTTCCCGCGCGGCAGCACCCTCTCCGCTCGTCCCGGCCCGTCCCGGGACCCAGCCAGGAACCTCCCCGGCCAGGCGGGAGGTGGGAAGGAACCCGCCGCAACCGGTGCTTCACCGGCTGACTGTTTACGGTGCAACAAGCTTCGCGAGGTCACCACGGTCGACGCGGTGGTGATCGGTGCGGGGCAGGCGGGCCTGTCCGCCGCCTACCACCTGCGGCGACGCGGTTCGCGCCTACCGGGCTTTGTGGTGCTGGACGCCGGCAGCACGCCCGGCAGCGTCTGGGCACACCGCTCCCCCTCGCTGCGGATGGCCACCGTGCACGGTTTCCACCACCTGCCGGACTTCGAGCTGCCCGCACCCGACCCGGCCGCCCCGGCGCGCGAGGTGGTGCCGGAGTACTTCTCGGCGTACGAGACCCGGCACGCGCTCCCGGTGGTACGCCCTGCGCGGTCAGTTGTGCACCCGGCCCGTCACGGCCTTGACCAGCGGCGTGAGTCGGTCCTCCAGATGCTGGAAGTCGCTGCTGTGGCCGTCGGACCACTGGGCCATCCCGACGAGCATCAGGTTCCCCATGCTCGCGAACTGCTGGACCAGGCCGCTGTCGGCCGGCAGCGCCCGCAGTCCCGAACCCTCCGGGGGAAGCTGGACCGCGACCTGGAAGTCGGTGGGGTCGGCACTGAGCGCCATCGTCACGTGCACCGTGTCCACCGGGTCCTTCATGGTGAACAGCGCCAGGTTGTACTCGTTGTTGTCGGCGTCCTTGTAGTAGGCCAGATCGACGCCGAGGCAGCCGTGGCTCTGCGTGATCAGTCCCGCCAGGGTGGGCCCGACGGTGTCCGCTCCGGTGCACTTCGGGTTGGTGGTCTCGGCCACCCGTGTGAAGCCCTGGACCTGGTCCGGAAAGACGGAGAGCGGCACCGGCGCGGTTGCCAGGACCATCGTGGACGGCGCCCCTGAGCGGGCCGCCGGGGCCGGGGCGGTGGCCGTCGGCACGGGCGCCGCCGTCTGCCCCACCGGGTGGGCCGACCAGGCCGGGTACGCCACCAGGCCGGCCGCGACCGCCAGGCCGCCCAGGACCGCCACCGGCTTCAGCCAACGCCGCCGGTTCTGCGGAGCCTGTGCGGCCGCGGTCTGCCCGGCGTCCGTGCGTTCAGCCGCACTGGGCTCCCGTATCGCGTTGTTCTTCTCGAATTCCCTGACGAACTCGTCCCACAGCTCGTCGCCGGTCTCACGTTCGGTCACGGCCGAACCCTAGTGATCGTCAGGCCGGTTGGAAAACCGGGCCCGGCGGGGGGCGGACCGGGGCTCTCCGACGTGGCCGGTCAGCGGTCGAAGTCGACGGTGACGCGGTCGGAGACCGGGCGGGCCTGGCAGGTCAGGACGTAGCCGGCGGCCACCTCCTTGTCCTCCAGGGCGAAGTTGCGGCGCATGGTGACCTCGCCCTCGGTGACCAGCGCCCGGCAGGTGCCGCAGACGCCGCCCTTGCAGGCGAACGGCAGGTCGGGCCTGGCCCGCTGGGCTCCGTCCAGGATCGACCGGTCGCGCGGGAGGGCCAGGGTGCCCGAACGGCCGTCCAGAACCACGGTGACCTCGCTCGACTCGCCGTCCACCGCACCGTCCTCGTCCACACGCTCGGCGACCGGCTCGTCCTCGGCGTGGAACAGCTCCTGGTGCACCCGCTCGGCGGGCACGCCCAGTTCGGCGAGCAGCTCCTTGGCGCCGGCCACCATGCCGTACGGGCCGCAGAGCCACCAGTGGTCGGTGTGCTCGACGTCCACCAGGGCCTCCACCAGGGCCCTGACCCGCTCCGGATCGAGCCGCCCGCTGAGCAGTTCGGCGTCACGGGTCTCCCGGGAGAGCACGTGGAGCAGCTGGAAGCGGCCGAGGTAGCGGTCCTTCAGATCGGCCAGCTCGTCGGCGAACATCACCGTGTCGCTGCGCCGGTTCCCGTAGAACAGGGTGACCTCCGAGCCCTCGTGCGCGGCGAGCACCGAGCCCGCGATGGACAGCATCGGCGTGATCCCCGAACCGGCCGCGAGCAGCACATGCCGTGCGGGAACGCCCAGTTCGGGGCTGAACAGGCCGGACGGTGGCAGCACCTCGACCCGGCCGCCGACCGCCGCCTCGCGTACCAGCCAGCGCGAGAACAGCCCGCCGGGCACCTCCCGGACGGCGATCCGCAGCGGTCCGCCGACCGGCGAGCAGATCGAGTACGAGCGGCGCTCGTCCGCGCCGTCCACGATTCGGCGGAGCGTCAGCGTCTGGCCCGGGCGGAACGCGAACTCGGGGGCCAGCTCCGGCGGCACCTCGAAGGTGACCGCGACCGCGTCCTCGCAGAGCGGCTCCACCGCCCCGATGGACAGCTCGTGAAAGGCCGGTCGGCGGACGGACATTCAGATCTCCTTGATCCGGTCGAAGGGCTCACGGCAGCTGCGGCAGCGCCAGAGCGCCTTGCAGGCGGTGGAGCCGAAGCGGGACAACTCCTCGGTGTCGGCGGAGCCGCACTGCGGGCAGTGCACCGACCGCCGGGTCGGCCCGAGCCGCAGCACACCCGGACGGCCGGACCCGGGCTGGGGTGGGGCGATCCCCGCCTCGGCCAGCTTGCGGCGGCCGGCCTCGGTGATCAGGTCGGTGGACCACGGCGGGTCGAGGCGCAGCCGGACCCTGACCTCCGGGTAACCGGCCGCGCGCAGCCGGGCGTCCACGTCGGCGGCCATCTCGGCGACCGCCGGGCAGCCCGAGTAGGTCGGTGTGAGCCAGGCCGTGACGGTGCCGCCGGCCTCCTCGACACCGCTCAGCACGCCGAGGTCGGCCAGCGTGAGCATCGGCAACTCCGGGTCGGGCACGGCCGCCGCGATCTCCCAGGCGGTTCCCGGACCCGCGGTACCGGCGGGCGCGGCCTGCATGGACGTTGTGGTCGCAGGCGCGGTGGTCGCGGACGCGCCGCGCTGCGCCGGGTCGTGGTGCGAGGTCGCGGTCATCACCAGGTCGCCCCCGGGTGTGCGCGGGCCACCACCTGCAGTTCGGCGAGCAGCGGGCCGAGCGCCTCGGTGTGGACGCCGTCGCGGCCGGCCCGTCCGCCGACGTACGCCAGCGGCGGGGCCTGCGGCACGGTCAGCCGGGCCTCGGCGATCACCTCGCCGAGCTCCCTCAGCACGCCTTCGCGCAGTTCCGCCGGGTCCACGCCGAGCCGCAGCTCCACCGGGTGCGGGGTGAACAGCTCCTCCAGCAGCGGCCAGAGGGCGTCCAGCGCCGTCTGCATCCGCCGGGCCGAGTACTCGGTGCCGTCGCCGAGCCGCAGCGTCCAGGCGGTGGCGTACTCGCGGTGGTAGGCCAGTTCCTTGACTCCGCGCGCCGCGACGGCCGCCAGCACCGGGTCGGCGTGGCCGGTGAGCCGCTGGTAGAGCGCGTGGCGGGCGGTGGCGAAGAGCAGCAGCCGGGCGACGCAGTGCGCGAAGTCGCCGTTCGGCGTCTCGACCAGGCGGACGTTGCGGAACTCGTGCTCCGCACGCCAGTACGCGTAGTCGTCCTCGGTGCGGCCGGTGCCGTCCACCTGGCCGGCCCGGGTGAGCAGCAGGCGGGCCTGGCCGAGCAGGTCGAGACCGAGGTTGGCGAGTGCGACCTCCTCCTCCAGCTCGGGGGCCCGGGTGCACCACTCGGTCAGCCGCTGGGCCAGGACCAGGGCGTCGTCGCCGAGCATCAGGCAGTAGGCGCCGAGGTCGCTGCCGTCGGTCCCCGGCGGCAGCGCGGTGTCCACACCGAGCAGCGGGTCCGCGAAGCCCGTCCCGTACGCCCAGCGGGCCTCGCCCTCGGGCTCCGGGGACGCCTCGGAGAGGGTCAGGTAGACGTGGTCGGCTGACGTGCCGGTTCCATCGGTCATGGCGTGTGCTCCCCGTCAGATGTGCGGGACATCCTCGGGGATGTCGTAGAAGGTCGGGTGGCGGTAGACCTTGTCACCGCTGGGGGCGAAGAACGGGTCCTGCTCGTCGGGGGCGGAGGCGGTGATGGCGTCCGAGCGGACCACCCAGAGGCTGACGCCCTCGTTGCGGCGGGTGTAGAGGTCGCGGGCGGCGAGCAGCGCCATCCGGTCGTCGGGGGCGTGCAGCGAGCCGACGTGCACATGGTTGAGGCCGCGCCTGGGGCGCACGAACACCTCGTACAGCGGCCAGTCGGCCTTGGTCCCGCTCATCGTCCTGCCCCTTCGTCCTCGTCCCGGTGGTCGCCGGCCCCGCCGGCCTCCGCTCTGCGCTTGGCCGCGTACGCGACGGCCGCCTCGCGCACCCAGGCGCCGTCCTCGTGAGCGGCGCGGCGGCGCTCGACGCGCTGGGTGTTGCACGGGCCCTGGCCCTTGATCACCTGCTTCAGCTCGGACCAGTCGGGCTCGCCGAAGTCCCAGCTGCCGCGCTCCTCGTTCCAGCTCAGGGCCGGGTCGGGCAGGGTGACGCCCAGGTGCTCGGCCTGCGGCACGGTCATGTCGACGAATCGCTGCCGCAGCTCGTCGTTGGTGTGCCGCTTGATCCGCCAGGCCATCGACTGGGCGGTGTTCGGCGAGTCGTCGTCCGGTGGGCCGAACATCATCAGCGACGGCCACCACCACCGGTCCACCGCGTCCTGCACCATCCGGCGCTGGGCGTCGGTGCCGCGCATCAGCGTCATCAGCAGCTCGTAGCCCTGCCGCTGGTGGAAGGACTCCTCCTTGCAGATCCGCACCATCGCCCGGGCATACGGACCGTAACTGCAGCGGCAGAGCGGCACCTGGTTGCAGATCGCCGCGCCGTCCACCAGCCAGCCGATCACCCCGACGTCGGCGAAGGTGAGGGTCGGGTAGTTGAAGATGGACGAGTACTTCTGCCGGCCCGAGATCAGCTTGTCGGTGAGCTCCGCCCGGTCCACCCCGAGGGTCTCGGCCGCGGCGTAGAGGTAGAGGCCGTGGCCCGCCTCGTCCTGCGCCTTGGCCAGCAGGATCGCCTTGCGGCGCAGCGAGGGGGCCCGGGTCAGCCAGTTGCCCTCCGGCTGCATCCCGATGATCTCGGAGTGCGCGTGCTGCGCGATCTGCCGGACGAGCGTCGCCCGGTAGGCGTCCGGCATCCAGTCCCGTGGCTCGATCCGCTGCTCGGCGGCCACCACCATCTCGAAGTGCCCCTCCAGGGGCTGATCGACCATCTGCGGTGCCGACACTGCACCCACCTCCCGACTGACCGTTCGGTCGGCACCATTCTGTGCGTCGAGCCGGGGAATGACAAGAGATGGCGATCACCGGCAGTCTGCCCTGGCGTGATCTGCCGCGTTCTGCTGCGATCTGCCATGGTCTGCCGCGCTTGGCAAGCGGTCGTCTGGCAACGACGGCGTGGTGACGGCCCGCGGCACCGACCGTCGACGAACGCGATCTCCGCGAGGCGGCGACCGAGGCGTCACGGGTCCATTGCGCACGGTGCCACCTTTGCGCACGGTGCCAGGGGCCATTGCGCACGCACCGCGAGGGCCTGGCAGGGTCGGCCGGTCCGCCGGACGGCCGGTCCGCCGGGGACGGATCGGCTACTGGAGTAGGGAATCGGTCGCCCGACCGCTTCGAATGGCGGGCCAAGTACCCCCGGGTGCGGCTCTGCTTGATCAGCTGCGTGCGCGACGACCGCGACGGTCCACCGCCACGGTGGTGCGACGCTGCTCACTGACGCAGCTGGTCAAGCGGAGCCTCACCCTCGGAGCAATGTCCGGCCGCCTCCACGGCCGGACCGACTGCCGCCGGCTTCCGCGGGCCATCGCCTCACCGCGCGGCCACCCCCGGGCAGCGGCGACGGCTATGGCCGCTCGCGCAGCCGGGGCAGCGGGACGGCGAGCAGCGCTGCCAGGAGGGCGACGCGCGGGGCGAGTTGGTCCACCCGGATGTGCTCGTCGCGGGCATGCGGACCGGCCCCGACCGCGCCGAGGCCGTCCAGGGTCGGCAGACCGCGCGCACCCGCCAGGTTGGTGTCACCCGCGCCACCCGCCGGAGCACCGTCCAGCTTCTGACCGAGGGCCGCGGCCAGCGACCGTACGTGCCGCAGCAGGGGGTTGCCCGAACGCTCCGGCCAAGCGGGGCGACTGGAGAGCACCTCGGTCCGGACCCGGGCACCCGGACGCAGGGCGGTGAGGTGGGCGAGGGTGTCGAGGGTGTTGCGCTGGGCCTCCGCGGTGGCGAAGCGCAGACCGAGTTCGGCCTCGGCCCGGCCGGCCACCACGTTGGCCCTGGTGCCGCCGGTGATCCGGCCGGCGTTGAGTTCGGTGCCCGGAAGCCTGGCGAGACTGCGCACCGCGACCAGCTGATCAACCAGTTCGTCTACGGCCGAAACGCCCTCGGAGGCGTGGTTGCCCGCGTGCGCCTCGCGGCCGGTCACGGTCAGCCGCACTCTGGTGCTGCCGCGTCGCGCGGTCTTGAGCCGGCCGTCCGGGTGCGGCGGCTCCAGGCCCAGGACGGCTGCGGCACCCGGCAGTTGGCGCTCCACGAGCTTTCGTCCGTCCGGGCTGCCGACCTCCTCGTCAGCGACCACCACCAGCCGGACCGGCCGGTGCGGCCGCTCGCCGAGATCGGCCAGCAGCGCGAACGCGCCTTCGAGCAGCGCCAGACCGGCCTTCATGTCCAGCACACCGGGACCGCTGAGCAGCCCGTCCTCCTCCTGGACCGGCCAGTCCTGGAGCGTCCCGACCGGCCAGACCGTGTCGTGGTGGCCCACCAGTAGGAGGTGCGGCAGGGTCTCGTCCCGGCCGGCCCAGGTGAGCAGCAGATGGTCACCGGCCGGCCCGGGCTCGCGACGGACCTCGGCCCCGGTGGCCCGGAAGCCGGCGGCCAACTCCTCGGCCAGGACGTCCAGCCGGGGTGCGTCTCCGGACGGCGACTCCATCCCGGCCAGATCGGCACAGCGGCGGCGGACGGCACCGGCCAGCGTGCGGGCGCGGGCGCTCAACGCCTGCGGAAGTCCGGGCAGCGCAGCCGTGCCGATGCACTCGCCGGCCGCCACGGTGCCCTCGGTCCCGGCCGCAACACCGGCCGTCATCCCGGCCGCCGCGCCAGTCGTCGTCCCAGCCGCCGTGCCAGTCGTCGTCCCAGCCGCCGTGCCAGTCGCGGCCCCGGCGGTAGCCCCAACTGCTGCTCCGGGCACCGAAGGCCGTAGGGCCGCCGTACGGGCGGACGATGCCGAGACCGCTGCCGTGGCGGCGGTGGCCACGGCGGCACGGGGCGCTATCGGGCTCGAACTCGCGGACTTCGGGGCAGCCGCGCGCGCACCGCCGCTGTCGGCCCCGCCGACACGAACGCCACGGGCACCGACCGGACGCGAGTGTGCTGCCGCGTACGCGCTCACGGTCTGCGGCCCGGCCGGACGGGAACTCCCGGGCCGGACACCCGAACCAGCCCCGGGTCCGGACTTAGCACCGGAACCGAGGCTCCCACCGGCACCGGCACCGGCCCCTTGACCCGAACCGTGCGCGGGGCCGGGCGCGGGCCCGTGAGCCGGACCGGGAGCAGGCCCGGCACTGGAACCGGGGCTCGGACTGGGGCTGGTACTCGGACTCATCGGACGCCTCCCCGATCGCCGCCGGTATAGCGGCACCGGCAGCCGCAGACTCGGTCGGGCAACGCCGATTGGTGCGACCTCGGGCTGGGCAACACTGCGTCCTCCTCGCTCGGTCCGGCAGCCCCGGCTGGACCCGGGGGCCGTGTGGACGGCAGCCCCCTGATCCATCGGTGCACTCGGGGCGCCGGTGCAGGGGAAGCCGAGAAGTGAGCCTAGAAGATTGGTTCGTTCCCTTGCGAGGTGCCCCGAGCACTGCGTCGCGTCGGCCACCGAGCGAGGACGGCGGGTCGCCGGGACGGTTCCCGGTCGGGCACGGAGCCCGGGCCTGGGCCAACGCACGAGCGCGGTCGAGGGATCGCGCCCACTTCCACCATGGACCTCCGTCCGCATCACTGCACAGCGAAGCCGCAACGCCCGGCCGATCCACGTCCGATGAGTGATGAGCACTCAGCGTTTGGTACCAGATCGGCGACCGCGGGAGGAACGACCGGCGCGTACCGCTTCACGCCGTTCCAGGACTTCGAGCCGGGCGCAACCGGCAGGCAACAGGCCCGGATTCCGGCGTGCGGGGTCACGGTCGGCAACGAACCGATGACGCAGCGACGGCGATCGCGTGCCGACGGCCGCCACCTTACGACGGACCGCGCCCGGCAGCCGGTCCGCGATCGACGGATGCCCGGGGTCGGATGACGGGCGGTCGGTGAGTCCGGCAGCAGAGAACCTACCCATCGGCGGAAGCCCGGCACCCGGCAATAGGCGGAGGCCCGGCACCCGACGACAGACGGCAGACGGCAGACGGCAGACGGCAGACAACGGTCGACCGATGCCCCATGACCGGTGACCGATAGCCGATAACGACTGTCAGATGTCGGATGACAGATATTGAAATCTGTCATCCGACATGCCATAGTCGATACCACAGGCGGACTTCCGCCCGCATCCGATCCGCATCCGCACTCGTACATCGCGCCCACACCCCCCTCCGCACCTCCAGGAGCAGACTCCGTGAGCACCACCCCCACCCGCGCCACCCTCGGCGCGAGCTCCTTCGCCACCTCCGCCCTGGGCCTTGGCCTCATGGGCATGTCAGACCTCTACGGCCCCGCCGACGAGGCCGAGAGCATCGCCACCATCCACGCCGCAATGGACGCCGGGATCACCCTGCTGGACACCGGCGACTTCTACGGCATGGGCCACAACGAGCTGCTGATCCGCGAGGCGCTTCGCGGCCGCAACCGCGAGGACGTCGAGATCAGCGTCAAGTTCGGCGCCCAGCGCGGCCCGGACGGCAGCTGGCTCGGCATCGACACCAGCCCCGCCGCCACCAAGACGGCCCTGGCGTACACGCTGCGCCGCCTGGGCACCGACCACATCGACGTCTATCGCCCCGCCCGGCTGGACCCGAACGTGCCGATCGAGGAGACGGTCGGCGCCATCGCCGAGCTGGTCGAGGCCGGCTACGTCCGCCACATCGGCCTGTCCGAGGTCGGCTCTGAGACCCTGCGCCGGGCCGCCGCGGTCCACCCGATCAGCGACCTGCAGATCGAGTACTCGCTGCTCTCCCGCGCTCTGGAGGCCGAGGTGCTGCCCGTCGCGCGCGCTCTGAACATCGGCATCACCGCGTACGGCGTGCTCTCCCGCGGCCTGCTCAGCGGCCACTGGACCAGCGACCGTGAGATGAGTCCGGCCGACTTCCGCGGCCACAGCCCGCGCTTCCAGGGTGAGAACCTCACCCACAACCTCCGCCTGGTGGAGGCGCTGCGGGCGATCGCCGAGGCCAAGGGCGCCACCGTGGCCCAGGTAGCCATCGCCTGGGTCGCCTCGCGCGGTTCGGACATCGTGCCGCTGGTCGGCGCCCGCCGCCGGGACCGCCTGGCCGAGGCCATCGGTGCGCTGGACGTCACGCTGACCGCGGCCGACCTCGCCGCCATCGAGGCAGCGGTCCCGGCCGGTGCGGCCGCCGGCGACAGGTACGCTGCCGCACAGATGGCCCACCTCGACAGCGAGCACTGACACCGGTCAGACCCGTACCGCGGCGAGCCACGCCGGACCGCCACCGCACTGAAGGACGTACCCCGCCGTGACCACGGACAGCGCACTCACTCCCGAGCAGATCCTGAGCGCGGCGGAGGACGTCCTGCGGCGGTTCGGTCCGGCCAAGGCCACCGTGGTGGACATCGCCCGCACGCTCGGCGTCAGCCACGGCAGTGTCTACCGGCACTTCCCCAGCAAGGCCGCGCTCCGCGAGGCGGTCACCCAGCGCTGGCTGGACCAGGCGCACCACGCCCTGGCGGCGATCACCGGGGAGCGCGGCCCGGCCGTGGAGCGCCTGCACCGCTGGCTGGCGACGCTGTTCGCCGCCAAGCGCAAGAAGGCGCTGGACGATCCCGAGCTGTTCGCGACCTACATGACGCTGGTCAACGAGCTCTCGGCCACCGTCGAGGCGCACATCGAGACGCTCACCACCCAGATCGCCACGATCATCCAGGACGGCATCCACCAGGGCGAGTTCCGCCCGACCCACGTGGCCACGGCCGCACGCGCCGTCTTCCAGGCCACCGCCCACTTCCACGACCCGGTACACGCCGCCGAGTGGGCCGACCCGAAGTGCGAGACCGACTTCGAGGCCCTCTGGAACCTGCTCCTCACCGGCCTGCGCTCGCGCTGACACCCCGCGTCGGCGCCGGTACCCGCACGCTCGTACCGGCCCCGAGCGGCCAGGAGCCAGTGCTCGGCAGGCCCGCGCCTGCGCCTGGCACGGCCCTGCGCCCGACGCGGCTCCGCCCGACACCGCCCTGCGCCCGACGCGGCTCCGCCCGCCCCTGCCCCGCACCTGGCGTGGCCCATGCCCGTCCGGAATCCAGTCGCGCACGGCCGGGTCAAGCGGGCACGATGTCCCCCACCAAGTTGATCTCACACGGAGGACGACGTGCTTGCTCCCCGGTCGGCCCTCGACAGTCTGCGGGGCCTGGCCCTCGGCGACGCCTTCGGCGACCGCTGGTTCAGCGTGGACAACAGCGAGGCTGACGCCCGACTCGCCGCCCGGATGGTCCGCGAGGCGCCGTGGCACTGGACGGACGACACCGCGATGGCGCTGGTCCTCTTCCAGCACCTGCTCCAGTACGGCGAGGTCAGGCAGTCGGAGCTGGCGCGGGCGTTCGCAGAGGCCTACACCGACGACCCGGCGCGCAAGTACGGGCCGTCGATGCACCAGGTGCTGCGGCAGATCCACGAGGGCGGTGACTGGCAGGCCATCACCTCGTCGATGTTCGGCGGCCAGGGCTCGCACGGCAACGGCGCGGCGATGCGGGTCGCGCCGCTGGGCGCCTGGTTCGCCGACGACCTGGACCGGGTCGCCGAGCAGGCCGAACTCTCCGCGCTCACCACGCACTTCAACCCGGAGGCGGCCGCGGGAGCGGTGGCGGTCGCGCTCGCGGCGGCCTTCGCGGCCCGCAGCCGGGGCGAAGCGGCACCCGACCGGGTCGAACTGCTGGTCAGGGTCGCCGAGTTGCTGCCGGATTCCGATGTGCGCTCGGGCCTGCGGATCGCGGCCCGGTTCCCGGCGGGTACCTCCATCCGGCATGCCGCGAGCGTGCTCGGCTCCGGGCTGCAGATCTCCGCGCAGGACACCGTGCCGTTCGCACTCTGGTGCGCGGCGGGGCAGTTGGACTCGCTGCCGGAGGCGATCTGGGACACCCTCGGCGGCTGGGGCGACATGGACACCACCTGCGCCATCGCGGCCGGCGTGGTCGCCGCCCGCACCGGGCTGGCCGAGGTACCGCCGAGCTGGACCGCGGCGCAGCAGGAACTGCCCGACTGGGTCCCGGCGGCGTGATCCGGTGATCGGCCGACAGGGTGGTGGGTCCACGCCAGCGCGGACCCACCACCTTACGTCAGTCGCGGGAGTTGCCGAAGAGCAGCCGGTAGGCGATCAGCAGCACCAGCGAACCCGCGATCGCCGCGCCCCAGGTGGCGGGGTCGTAGAAGTGCCTGGCCACCGACCGGTGCAGGAAGGTCGCTGAGAGCCAACCGCCCACGAAGGAACCGGCGATACCGATCAGGGTGGTACCGATGAGGCCGCCCGGGTCACGTCCGGGAAGCAGGATTTTCGCGATAGCCCCGGCCAGCAGGCCGAGGATGATCCAGCTGATGAATCCCATACGTCTCTCCAACCCTTCGCCACGCCGCTCAGACGCAGCCTTACTGCCAGCGAGGACGCGTCCGGCCGCCGGCCGGTTCCCGCCACCCCGTTCCCGCTGGACCGTCCCGGACCACCGCACTCACCGCACCCGGGGCCCCAGCCCCGGGCCAGACCCCTCGCCCCGTCCCAGGAACGGTCCCGGACCCGAGCCCCGCCCCGGGCTCGGACCCCACCCCGGGCCCGATCGCCCACGGGAAGCATGAGAGGGTCGGGCGCCCGGAGCGGCCGCGCACGAGCGGCCGCCACCCGGCAGCCGCGGACGGGCAGGCGAGGAGGAGGGCGAGGCCATGGCCACCGGACGGGTACTGATCGCGGACGACGACGCCGCCATCCGCCGCTCGCTGGAGCGCGGACTGCGGCTGAGCGGCTTCACGGTGCTGGTCGCCGAGGACGGACCCGGGGCGATGCGCTTGCTGACCGGGGCGGGGGCGGGGTCCGCGCCGGACGTCGTGGTGCTGGACGTCTCGATGCCGGGCCTCAGCGGGATCGAGGTGTGTCGGGCGCTGCGGGCCGGGGGCGACGACACGCCCGTGCTGATGCTCTCGGCGCTGGACGAGGTGACGGACCGGGTCGCCGGGCTCCAGGCCGGGGCGGACGACTACCTGGTGAAGCCGTTCGCCCTGGAGGAGCTGGTCCTGCGGATCAGGGCGCTGCTCCGCCGCCGGGCGCCGGTGCCCACGGCCGGGCCGGCCGAACCGCCGCGACCGGAGGTGCTCCGCGCCGGACCGCTGACCGTCGATCCCGCCACCAGGCAGGTCTTCCGCGATGGCGTCGAACTCCAGCTCACCCGAAGGGAGTTCGAGCTGCTGGTGCAACTGGTGCGGAACTCCGGCCTGGTGCTCACCAGGGACCAGTTGCTCGACCGGGTCTGGGGCTACGACTTCGAGGTGCGGACCGACGCGGTGGACACCTTCATCAGCTATCTGCGCCGCAAGCTGGAGGCGGGTGGACGGCCTCGGCTGATCCACACCGTCCGCGGCGTCGGTTTCGTCCTGCGCCCGCCGAGCGACGTCCCCGAAGAACCCGGCCGCCCGGCCGCACCGCCGCCGGACGGCACCGGCCAGGCCGACGGCACCGGGCCGGCGGTCGGCCGATGAGGCTCTCGACCCGGATCGCGCTCTCGGTGACCGTCATGGTGCCGCTGCTGGTGCTGGCCGCCGGGCTGCTGGTGCTGGGGCTGGTCGGCCGCGACCTGCGGCACCAGCAGGACACCCGGCTCCAGGACCGGGCCGCGCTGGTGAAGCCGGACGTGAAGGCACTGCTCGCCGCCGACCAGGGCGGCCGGCCCCAGGCCGAGCAGAACCGGCACCGCAGGGTGCTCGCGGACACCCTCGACGCGGGGATCCGGGTGGCGGCGGCGGACGGCACGGTGCTCCTGACCGGCGGCCCGCAGCCCGCCGCCCCGGTGCGGCTGCCCCGGGCGACCGGGGACACTCCGGTCACCATCCGGGAAAGGGCGCGCGCCTGGCGGGTCCTGGCCGTACCGATGGACGGCTCGGCCCCTGGAACGCTCTGGCTGCTGACCCCGGCCTCGGCCACCGAGACCGAACTCGCGGCGGTGCGCCGGCGGGTGCTACTGGCCGCCCTGGTCACCGCACCGGTCTCCGGCCTGCTGGCCTACGCCATCGCCGACCGGACCACCGCCTCGCTGCGCCGGCTCAGCCGCCGGGCGGGCGAGCTGGACCCGGGAGCGGGCGCGGCCGGTTTCGCCACCCAGCACTCCGGTGTCGCCGAGGTGGACGAACTGGCGCTCTCCATCGCCGGGTTGCTCGCCCGCTACGAGGAGCAGGCGGGCCGTACGGCCCAGGCGCTGGACACCGCGCGGTCGTTCTCCTCCGCGGCCTCGCACGAACTGCGCACCCCGCTGATGAGCATGCGCACCAACCTGGACGTGCTGGCCGCGCACCCCGACCTGCCGGCCGAGGAACGCGACGAGGTGCTGGGCGACCTGCGGAGCGAACACGCCCGGCTGCTGGACCTGCTGACCGCGCTACGCGCCCTGGCCCAGGGCGACCTGGTCGAGCTGACCGCGTTCGGCCCGCTGGACCTGGCCGAGTTGACGGACGCGGTGGCGGGCGAGACGGCACGGCTCAGCCCGCAGGCCGAACTCTCCTGCGAGCTGCCGGCCGAGCTCCGGTTCTTCGGCTGGGAGGCGGGACTGCGCATCCTGCTGGTCAACCTGCTCAACAACGCGGCGGTACACGGCCGTTCGGCTGATTCCACGGTACGGATCGCGGTACGGCTGCGCGCCGAAGGCCAGTTCGCGGTGCTCACGGTGGACGACGGCGGGCCGGGCGTCCCGTCCGACGAGCGGGACAGGGTCTTCGCCCGGTTCCACCGCAGGCCGGGCAGCCCGGGCTCGGGACTCGGGCTGACCCTGGTCGCGCAGCAGGTGGCGCTGCACCGGGGCACGGTTTCGGTCGGGACACCGCCCCAGGGCGCGGGCTGCCGGTTCGAGGTCCGTCTGCCACTGCCCGCCACCGACGCCACGCCCCCGCGCCTCCCCCTCCGCCGCGACTGGCTCTCGGGGCAGGACCGCGGCTCGGATCCACACGCCGGGGTCTGACCAGGACGTCGTTCCCGGTACCGGCCGCCGCCCAGCCCGACCCGGACACCGAGCCCGGCCGGGGCGTTCCCGGTACCGGCCGCCGCCAGGATCCGGCTCACAGGGAATCCACAAGAACCGCCGCTACCTTCCGGTCCGGCCGGTCCGCGAAGGGCCGGCGTCTCGTGGCACTGGAGGAGATTCAGCCATGTTCCCGAACCGCAAGGCCACCGCCGCACTCGGCGCGCTCGCCCTGGCCGGCGCCCTGTTCGCCGCCGCCGCTCCCGCCCAGGCGGCGACCAAGCCGGCCCCGAAGGGGGACGGTGCGGTGGCCGTCTGCAAGCGCCTGCCGCAGACCGAGAAGCGGCTCACCGCCGCGATCACCCGGCTGAACGGTGACGCCACCGTGCCCGGTTCGATCGCCCGGATGGAGCAGCGGGTGGACAACGCCAAGTCGGCCGGCCACACCGAGATCGAGAAGTACCTGGGCGACCGACTCGCCTACCGCAAGAGCCTGCTGCCGAACCTGCAGACCCGGCAGACGGACCTCAAGTCCGTGGCGACCTGGTGCGAGGCGCACGGCCACGGTACGGCGGCGGGCCAGTGACCGTACGCCGCTCCGCCGCCACCCTGCTGGCCGCGCTGGTGCTCGGCTCGGCACCGCTGCTCACGGCCTGCGGACCGACCGGCGCCGCGCCCGCGCCGGCGGCCACGGTGACGTCGGCGCCGACGGACGGGGCGTCGGACGGCGGCGCGGACCCCCAGCTGAAGGACATGCAGCAGAAGGTTGACGCCGCGGAGAGCGCCGCCGCCCAGGCGGACGCGGACGCGACCAAGGACAACTGAGCCCGCGCGACGCCGAGCGCCGATCCGGCACCGCGTTCACGCGGCCTCCTCCGGCCGGCCTGCCCCGTCTCCCCCGGGGCAGGCCGGCCGCTTCCGGGTGCGGGCCCGAACCCGGCCGCGCGCTCGGCTACGAGCCCGGGCTCCGCCGCGCGGGCGGCGGGGGGCGCGGCGAGGCGACCACCAGGCGGTCCGCGCTTGACGCGTCGGCCCCGGCTCCGCGACGATCAGCCCATGGACACCGGCACCACCCTGGTCTGCCGCCTGCACGTCGATCTGCGACGCCAGGCGAGCGACATGTGTGCCCGCTGACCCGTCTCCCCGCCCTGTGACGTCCGCCAGGGCCTGAGCCGCGCTCCCGCCTCGCTCCCCCTTCGCTCTCCTCCTGCCTACCGCACGGGTCCGCGCTTCTCCGTGTGCCGTGTCCGGCAGGCTCCTTCGGCCTACCCGAGGATGCCCCATGAGCCTTGACCTCGCCCCCGCGCCCGCCGTGGCGCCGCCCGTCCCGAACGCCCAGCTCCCCCAGAACGCCCAACCCTCCCCACCCGTCCCGCTCTCCCCGAACGCCCTGCGCGAGATCGTCCGGGAGCTCGCCGGGCAGCCCGACCGCTGGCTGCCCCGGGTCCGGCTGTCCGCCGAGGACCGCTGGTACGAACGGCTGGTGCTCACCGAGGATCACGAGGTCTGGCTGATCAGCTGGCTGCCGGGCCAGTCCACCGGCTTCCACGACCACGGCGGTTCGCGCGGCGCCTTCGTGGTGACGCTGGGAGAGTTGGAGGAGCTGTCACTGGGCGGGCCCGGGCAGGGACTGCTGATCCGGCGGCTGGCCCCGGGCACGGCCCGGTCCTTCGGTCCCGAGTACCTGCACGACGTCCGGAACACCGGCGGTGGACCGGCGGTGACCATCCACGCGTACTCGCCGCCGCTGGCGTCGATGTCCCGGTACGAGCTGCGCGCCGAGGGCCTGGCGCGCACCGCCCAGGAGGGGCCGGAGCAGTGGTGACCACGGTTGACGAGCTGGTCGAGCGCGCGCGGGCCGGGGTGCACCGGCCGGGCCCGCTGGAGGCGTACCGCGCGGCCGCCGCGGGCGCACTGCTGGTGGACATCCGCCCGGCGGCGCAGCGTGCGCGTGAGGGCGGCATCCCCGGTGCGCTGGTGATCGAGCGGAACGTACTGGAGTGGCGGCTGGATCCGACGAGCGGTCACCGCGTGCCGGAGGCGACCGGGCACGGGCTGGCGGTGATCGTGCTCTGCTCGGAGGGCTACGCGTCCAGCCTGGCCGCCGCCGGCCTGCGCGAGCTGGGGCTGTACCGGGCGACCGACCTGGACGGCGGTTTCCTCGCCTGGGCCGCCGCGGGCCTGCCGACCGTGCCCGGGGCGACCGAGGGCCCGGAGCACCGGACCGCTCCTCCGTGCCTGACCGCTGCCGAGGGCCCGGAGCACCGGACCGCTCCTCCGCTGCGGCCCGGCGGGAATGCGTGACAGGGCGGTGAGGTTTGCACCCGCGAAGGACGGGGAAAGCCGTGACGATCCGAAGATCAGTTCGAGTCGGACGCGCTCTGCCGTGTTCTGACATCCGTTCCAAGAACCGAACGGCGCCCGGGCGCCGAAGCTAGGATCCTTTCGTGATCAGATTCGACGGCGCCGCCAAGCGCCACCCCGACGGCACGATCGCCGTCGAGGGCCTCGACCTGGACATACCTGCCGGCCGCACCACGGTGCTGGTCGGACCCTCCGGCTGCGGCAAGACCACGATCCTGCGGATGGTCAACCGCATGGTCGAGCCGACCGCGGGACGGGTGCTGCTGGACGGCACCGACGTCTCCCAGCTGCCCGCCGCCAAGCTGCGCCGGGGCATCGGCTATGTGATCCAGCAGGCCGGGCTCTTCCCGCACCGCCGCGTCATCGACAACATCGCCACCGTCCCCTACCTGCTCGGCTGGGACCGCAAGAAGGCCCGCGCCCGAGCCGCCGAGCTGCTCGAACTCGTGGGCCTGGCGCCCGAACTGGCCAAGCGCTACCCCTTCCAGCTCTCCGGCGGCCAGCAGCAGCGGGTCGGCGTGGCCCGAGCGCTGGCGGCCGACCCTCCGGTGCTGCTGATGGACGAGCCGTTCAGTGCGGTCGACCCGGTGGTCCGCGCCGGACTTCAGGACGAACTGCTCCGTCTGCAGAGCGAGTTGAACAAGACCGTACTGTTCGTCACACACGACATCGAGGAGGCCGTCCGGCTCGGCGACCAGGTGGCGGTACTGCGCGAGCGGGGTCGCATCGCCCAACTCACCGACCCGCACACCCTGTTGACCGAACCGGCCGACGAGGGCGTGGCCGCCTTCCTGGGCCGCGACCGCGGGCTGCGCGGCCTCGGGCTGCTCCCGGCTCGCACGGTCGCCGTCCGTCCACTCGGCGAGGGCACCCGGCAGGGCGACTGGGAGCTGCGGCTGGACGCGGACGGTCGGCCGACCGGCTGGGTCGACCTCGACCGGCCGGATGAGGAGCCTCACCCCGCACCGGTCTTCCACCCCGGAACCGACACCCTGCGCGGTGCGCTGGACGCCGCCGTCCTCTCCCCGGCCGGCGCGGTCGTCGCCGTCGACGCGAACGGCCGGGCGGTCGGCACCGCCGACCGGGCGGCGGTCCTCGCCGCACTGACCGGCGCCCCTACGGCTCCGGAGCCCGGGAGCAGCCGAGGTCCGGTGAGCACCGATGGACGGTGAACCCCTGGTCCGCTGGTACTGGATCGGGGACCACCTCGGCTACCTGCGCGACCTCACCCTCGACCATGCGGTGATCTCCCTGGTCCCGGTGCTGATCGCGCTGCTGATCGCCGTTCCGCTGAGCCTCGCCTGTGCTCGCTTCCCCCGCATCTACCAGCCGCTCTCCGCCGTCTTCAACGTGGTGTACGCGCTGCCCTCGCTCGCGGTCTTCGTGGTGCTGATCCCGTACACCGGGCTGGCCACCCGGGCCACCGTGATGGTGCCGCTCACCTTCTACGCGCTCGCCGTACTGCTGCCCACCGCCGTGGACGGGCTGCGCTCGGTGCCGGACTCCGTGCGGCAGGCGGCGACCGCCATGGGCTACGGCCCCTGGCACCGGCTGTCCGCCGTCGAACTCCCGGCCACCGTCCCGTACCTGATGGCCGGGCTGCGGGTCGCCGCGGTGTCCAGCATCTCGCTGGCGGCGGTCGGCGCGCTGATCGGCCGGGGCGGCCTCGGCTACCTGTTCATCGACGGTTTCCAGCGCACCTTCCCGACCCCGATCGTGGCCGGCATCGTGCTGATCGCCGCGCTCGCCCTGGCCACCGACCTGCTGCTGATCCTGGCCCGGCGACTGCTGGCGCCCTGGGCCGTCCGGACGGGGGCCGCCCGATGAACTGGATCGGCTGGCTGCACACCTTCTTCACCGCGCCCGACCGGCAGAGCGGGCCCAACGCGATCACCCACCGGGTCGCCGAGCACCTCGCCTTCTCCGGCGAGGCCCTGCTGTACGCGGCGCTGCTGGCGATCCCGCTCGGCCTGCTCATCGGCTACACCGGGCGCGGTGCCGTCGCCGTGACCGCGCTCACCGGCATCGCCCGCGCCCTGCCCACCCTCGGCCTGGTCACGCTCACCGTACTGGTCGGCGGGGTCGGCGACACCGCCATCCTGCTCCCGCTGGTCGCACTGGCCGCACCGCCGGTGCTGGTCGCCACGGTCGAGGGCATCCGGGGCACCGACCCCGAACTGCGGGACGCCGCGCTCGGCATCGGCATGACGGGCCGCCAGGTGCTCTGGCAGGTCTGTCTGCCGGGTGCGCTGCCCGCCGTCCTCGCCGGCCTGCGCACGGCGGCCGTCCAGGTGATCGCCACCGCCACCGTCGCCGCGTACGTCGGCCTCGGCGGACTCGGCCGGTACGTCATCGACGGCCTGGCCACCCGCGACTTCCCGGCCACCCTGGGCGGCGCACTGCTGGTCGTACTGCTCGCCGTCGCCACCCAGCTGCTGTTCGCCGGCCTGATCCGGTACGCGCTGCCGCGCGGCGTGCGTGCCCAGCGTGCGGCCGGTGCCACCGTCGCGCACAGCTCGTGAGGCCGCCCGGCGGCCAGCTCGTCCACCGGACCACCCCCCGCGCCGCGCCCGGCCGCGGGACCACGAAAGGGACCCCATGACCACCCGTCTGCTCAGGACCGTCACCGCCGTTGGCCTGCTGCTCGGTGCGGCGGCCTGCTCCTCCTCCGGCAGCGGCAACCCGCTGGACTCCTCGGCCAATTCATCGGGCTCGTCAGGCGGCGGGAAGACCGTGGTGGTCGGCTCGGCGAACTTCCCGGAGAACGTCCTGCTGGCCTCGATCTACTCGCAGGCGCTGAAGGCCAAGGGCGTCAAGGTCGAGGAGAAGTTCAACATCGGCAGCCGCGAGGTGCTCTACGGCCAGCTGAAGAACGGCAGCCTGACCGTCCTGCCCGAGTACAACGGCGCGCTCCTCGGCTACCTGGACGCCAAGAACACCGCCACCGGCACCGAGGCGGTCAACGCCGCGCTGCAGCAGGTGCTGCCGAGCACGCTGGGGATCCTCGACTCGGCCGCGGCCGAGGACAAGGACTCGCTGAACGTCACCCAGGAGACCGCCGACAAGTACCAGTTGAAGAGCATCGCCGACCTGGCCGGCAAGGCCGGCGAGTTCACCATCGGCGGGCCACCGGAGTTCAAGTCCCGCCGCGAGCAGCAGTTCAAGGACGTCTACGGGCTCACCTTCAAGGAGTGGAAGCCCACCGGGGACACCACCGCCAACGCGCTCAAGGACGGCTCGATCCAGGTCGGCAACGTCTTCACCACCGACCCGAAGATCGTCCAGTTCAAGCTGGTCTCGCTGACCGACCCGAAGAACCTCTTCAGCTCGCAGAACGTCACCCCACTGGTCAACAAGGCCGGTCTGGACGCCACCGCCACCGGCGCCCTGAACGCCGTCTCGGCCAAGCTCGACACCCCGGGCCTGACCACCATGATGAAGCGGGTCTCCGTCGACAAGGAGGACCCCTCGACGGTGGCCAAGGACTGGCTGAAGTCCAACGGCCTGGGCTGACCGCACCCGGCCGGGCCCCGCACCTCCGATTCCCGAGGTGCGGGGCCCCGCCGTTCTCCGGGACCAGGTGCCGACCGGGCGTCAGATGCCTTGACAGCCAAGTGGTCCAGACCAAACATAGGCGATGTAGTTCCGACCGGGATGCACTGCGGGGCTGTGAACACCGGCCGGCCGTGCGCTCCCTCCGCACGCCGCACCACCCCTGCGGGGCCCGCGTCAGGCACCGTCGTGCCCACACCCGGGCGAACGGTCATCACCTTCACGTCTGTTGGAGCATCCATGCGCCTGAACAGATCCATCCGTGCACTGCTGGCCGGCTGTGCCGGCCTGGCCGCCACGGTCGGGCTGACCGTCGTGGGCGGCACCGCCGCCCACGCGGCCACCCCGGCCGCCACCCCGCTGCCGCAGCACGTCTTCGCCCCGTACTTCGAGGCGTGGACCGGGGACAGCCCGGCGAAGCTGGCGAGCCAGTCCGGCGCCAAGTACCTGACCATGGCGTTCATCCAGGCGGCCGGCAAGGGCAGTTGCACCCCGTACTGGAACGGCGACACCTCGATGCCCATCGCCCCGGCTCAGTTCGGCGCCGACATCGCCGCCATCAGGGCGGCCGGCGGAGACGTGATCCCGTCCTTCGGCGGCTACACGGCCGACAACACCGGCACCGAGATCGCTGACAGCTGCGCCGACGTGAACGCCGTCGCCGGCGCCTTCGAGTCCGTCATCACCGCCTACGACGTCAGCCGGATCGACCTCGACATCGAGGACAACTCGCTGACCGACGCCGCCGGGATCGACCGCCGCAACAAGGCGGTCAAACTGGTCGAGGACTGGGCCGCCTCGAACGGCCGCAGCATCCAGTTCTCCTACACCCTGCCGACCACCACCGGTGGACTGGCGGCCGGCGGGCTGAACGTGCTGCGCAACGCGGTGCAGAACAACGCGCGGATCGACGTCGTCAACATCATGACGTTCGACTACTACGACAACGCCTCGCACGACATGGGCAACGACACCCAGAGCGCGGCGACCGGACTCCACGACCAGCTGGCCGAGCTCTACCCGGGCCGGACGGCCGCACAGCTGTGGGGATCGATCGGGGTCACCGACATGCCGGGCATCGACGACTTCGGCGCGGCCGAGACCTTCACCACCGCCGACGCCGCCAACGTCTACGACTGGGCCGTCGCCAAGGGCATCAACACCCTCTCGTTCTGGGCGCTGCAGCGCGACAACGGCGGCTGCGTCGGCACCGCCGGCAGCGACAGCTGCTCCGGGATCAGCCAGCACCCCTGGGACTTCACCCATGTCTTCGCGCCGTTCAGCGGCGGCGGCAGCGGACCGGTGACCAACGACTTCTCGGTGGGGCTATCCCCCGCCGCCGGTTCGGTCACGCCGGGCGGCAGTCTGCGCAGCAGCGTCACCACCGCCGTCACGGCCGGCTCGGCGCAGTCCGTCACCCTCGGCGTGAGCGGCGCGCCCGCCGGGGTCACCGCCAGCGTCAGCCCGAGCCCGGTGAACGCCGGGGACAGCGCCACGCTCGACATCTCCACCCCCTCGGTGGTGGCGCCCGGGACCTATCCGCTCACCATCACCGGCGACGCGGCCTCCGGCACCCACAGCGCCACCTACACGCTGACCGTGACCGGCTCCGGTGGCGGGGCCAAGGGCCTGGCCAACGGCGACCTGGAGAGCGGCAGCCTCAGCCCGTGGGCCTGCCAGAGCGGCGGCGCGGTGGTCACCGCCCCGGTGCACTCCGGCAGCTACGCGCTCTCGGCGGCGGCCGGCCCGAACCAGACCGGCGAGTGCGGCCAGACCGTCACGCTGTCCCCCAACACCCAGTACACGCTGACAGGTTGGGTCCAGGGCAACTACGCCTACCTCGGCGTCAGCGGCGACGCCACCGCCGGCACCTGGGCCTCGGCGAGCGGCTGGATCAGGCTGACCGTCCCGTTCACCACCGGCTCCACCGGTAAGGTCACCGTCTACGTGCACGGCTGGTACGGCCAGGGCAGCGTCCACGGAGACGACTTCTCGATCGCGTAAGGGCGCTGCTGGAGCAGCCCTTCGGGTTCTCGATCGCGCAAGCGCGCCGGGGAACAGCCTCCGGCCTGGTGAACGACGGATCGATCGCCTACTGCACCTCCGCTGGCTGCGCCAACACCCATGGCGGGGTCGGCCGTTACACGTACTACACGGTGTCCGGCACCCTCAAGCCGGGCGGGAACGCCTCGGACGTCACCGCGGCCGGGCCGGACCTCGCTCGTACGTCCGCGAGCAGCTGCCGGGGCGCGGCGAGTCCCGCTGACGCTACGCCGGCTCCTTCTTCCGCCACGGACTGCAGAGCGTGACGTAGCAGGCGGTGGCGAGCACCGCACAGCCCAGCACCACCACGCCGAGCAGCAGCGCCGAGGGCCGGCCGCCCGCGCTGCTGAGCGGAGCGACGACGGCGGCGCACAGGAAGGTGCCGGTGCCGATCAGCGCGGAGGCCGAGCCAGCCGCGTGCGGGGCCATGGTCAGCGCCTGGGCGTTGGAGTTGGGCACCAGGATGCCCATGCTGGCCATCAGCAGGAAGAGTGCGGGCCACACCCCGGGCAGGCCCAGGTGCCAGACACCGGTGGTGAGGACGATCGCCGCGCCCGCCGTCCCGGCGCCGCAGAGCCCGAGCAGCATCAGGGTGGGCGCCGGCAGCTTCCGTACCAGCAGTCGGCCGTTCAGCTGGGTGGAGCCCACCACCGCAACGGAGTTGGTGGCGAAGACCAGGCTGTACATCTGCGGCGAGATGGCGTACTCGCTCTGCAGCACCGAGGAGGAACCGCTGACGTAGACGAAGAGCGCGCCGAAGGCGAAGGTGCTGGTGAGCAGGTAGCCGAGGAAGTGCCGGTCGCGCAGCAGTCCACCGATGGCGCGGACCGTGCTGCCGATGCCGTCGGTGTGGCGGCGCTCGGGCGGCAGCGACTCGCGCAGCGCCAGCGCGGAACCGAGGGTGAGCAGCGCGCCGACCAGGGCGAGGGCGACGAAGGTGCCGCGCCAGTTGGTGAGGTGCAGCAACTGGGCGCCGAGGACGGGAGCCAGGATCGGGGCGAGACCGGATATCACGCCGAGGGTGGCCATGAAGCGGATCATCGCCACCCCCTCGTACCGGTCGCGGGCGACGGCCCTGGCGATCACCAGACCGGCGGCCCCGCCGAGTCCCTGCAGGGCCCGTCCGGCGATCAGCAGCGGTACCGAACCGGCCAGTGCGCAGACCACGGTGGCCAGGGTGTAGATGGCCATGCCGACCAGCAGCGGAGGCCGCCGGCCGAGCCGGTCGCTGAGCGGCCCGAACAGCAGCTGACCCGCCGCCATACCGAACATCGAGCCGGTGAGGGTGAGTTGCGCGGTGGTCGCGGTGGAGCCGAGGTCGGAGGTGAGCGCGGGCAGGGCGGGCAGATAGAGGTCGGTGGTGAGCGGCCCCAACGCGGCCAGTCCACCGAGGACGACCACGGCGCCCCGGCTCGGCGCCCCGCCCAGCGGGTCGGTGGGCGCGGTCTCGCTGGTGGCGGCTCCGGAGGCATCGGACGACTGGTCACCGGTGGCGCCCAAGGTCGGGCCTGGCATGGGCCTCCTCTGCGGTGGGTCGGGTACGCCCCCACCCGCAGCGATGAGATGTCGGACTGTTCGTACTCCAGTCTACTTGAGTGAACGTCACATAATCCAAGAGTCAGTCGGCGGCCTGTCCCGCCTTGCGGGCCGCGACGACGACCGCGTCGTCCTGCCAGCCGTACAGCTCATGGCCGACCAGGGCCACGTTGTAGAGACCGCAACGAGCCGTCGCCCTGGCGGGTATGTCGCCGGGGAACCAGGACGCCTTGAGGCGCACCGCTCCCTGGGGGGTGCCGTTGCTGCAGCCCGCGGGCAGCTTCCCGTCGGGCAGCGAGGCCTTCAGCAGGCGGTCGCCACCGGTGGTGGACATCAGGTAGGAGACCCTGGTCGCGCCGTCCGGCAGCCAGGCGGGCATCGACTTGCGGTCGGCCTTCGCCGCACTTCCGGTGGGGTACGCGGCCTCCTGGCGGTGCATGTTCTCCCGCAGCTCGCCGGCCTTGGGCACCAGCATGACGGCCCCGATCGCCACACCTCCGGCGGCTATGACGCCCACGAAGGCCTTCCCCGCGAAACCCATGATGACGAACCTCGGTTCTCGTTCCCGTCTGTCCCTACCACTCCATCCTGACCGCCGCCGGTGCCCGCGACGATCGGCATCAGGTACCGACCGCCCTCCACCTTCGGGCGTACCCACCGCTGGGACAACCCCCCGATCGGCCGCCGATCACCGGCTCCGCCCCGGACCCAGGGTGACGGACCGCCGACGGCACTCCGTTCCCGCGCGCCGCGGACGGTTCAGTCGGCGGGCCGGAACTCGTGGACGACCTCGATCGGGCCGACGATGTGGCGGGGTGGCGCGCCTGGCCGCCCAGGCTGCCGGACCAGTGCGGTTTTGACGCTGACCCGCGTCAGCGGTAGGCCGCCTCGCCGGTGATCGCCTCGCCGAGCACCAGGGTGTGGATCTCGGAGGTGCCCTCGTAGGTGAGTACGGACTCCAGGTTGTTGGCGTGCCGGAGCACCGGGTACTCCACGGTGATGCCGTTGGCGCCCAGGATGGTGCGGGCGCTGCGGGCGATCTCCAGGGCGGTGCGGACGTTGTTGAGCTTGCCGAAGCTGATGTGTGCGGGCCGGCACTGCCCGGCGTCCTTGAGGCGTCCGATCCGGACGGCGACCAGGTACGCCTTCTCGACCTCCAGCATCATCTCCACCAGCTTCTGCTGGGTGAGTTGGAAGGCCGCGATCGGGCGCTCGAACTGGATCCGGCTCTTCGCGTAGTCCAGTGCTGTGGTGTAGCAGTCGCGGGCCGCGCCGACGGTGCCCCAGAGGATGCCGTACCGGGCCTCGTTCAGCGAGGAGAGCGGGCCGCGCAGCCCCTGTACACCCGCGAGCACCGCATCGGCGGGCAACACGACCTCGTCCAGCACCAGTTCGCTGGTCACCGAGGCACGCAGCGAGAGCTTGCCGTGCACATCGCGGGCCGTGAACCCGGGGGTGCCCTTCGGGACCAGGAAGCCCCGGACGCCCTCCTCGGTCTGTGCCCAGACGACGGCGACGTCCGAGATGCTGCCGTTGGTGATCCACATCTTGCTGCCCGAGAGCACCCAGTCACCGCCCTTGCGGCGGGCCCTGGTCCGCATGTTGACCGGGTCGGAGCCGAAGTCCGGTTCGGTGAGGGCGAAGCAGCCGATCGCGCGTCCGGTGGCCAGCGCCGGCAGCCACTGCTGCTTCTGCTCCTCGGAGCCGAAGGCGTGGATGGAGCGCATGGCGAGCGAGCCCTGGACCGAGACGAAGCTGCGCAGCCCCGAGTCGGCGGCCTCCAGTTCCATGCAGGCGACGCCGTAGGCGACCGCGGAGGAGCCGGTGCAGCCGTAGCCGTCCAGGTGCATGCCGAGCACGCCCAGCTCGCCCAGTTCCGGGGCGAGTTCGCGGGCCGGGAAGACGCCGCGCTCGAACCAGTCGCCCACGTACGGCCGGATCCGCTCGTCGGCGAACTTCCGTACCGTGTCCCGGATCAGCCGCTCCTCGTCGGTCAGCAGCTCGCCGACGGAGAGCAGGTCGGCCGGATCCAGGCGGGCAGGGGTCGTTGCCATTCGGGCTCCTCGGGACGGTGCGGGGGCGCGGCTGGGTGGGCCACGGCGACGAGTATCGCGCACGGGCGCGCGAGGAGGGTACGAGACGCTGCCCACACCCGCGATCGCGCCATCACCCCTTCCGGCGCGGACTCTTGATGCGGTCACGACCAACTGCTTCGCTTCCTTGCACTGTTGGGAAACCTTCCTGATGTGCGACCGACAGGCCCGACGGACTCCCGGATGGTGACCCATGCGCTCACGTGCTCCGCTCCGCCCGCTCCTCACCCTGGCGATCACTGCCGCACTGGCCGGCGGCACCCTCGCACTCGCCCCGGCCGGCCAGGCGGCGACCCCTGCGGCCACCGACCCGATCGGCCTCAACGCCCCCTACGAGTACCTGGGTTGGGGCAGCGCGCAGAAGCCGGGGATCGGCCGGTCGCGGTACGCGTTCACGAAGATCGTCGCCAGGTACCACGGCTGACATCGAGGATGTTCGGGCACCCGGACGGCCGACGGCGCTCCCGGCGTGCTCAGCGCCGGGCGCCGAGGGCCGCTTCGGCGAAGTTGTCCCAGTGGCCGGCCGAGGCGACCGGGATGCACACCCAGTCCCGCATCGGCCGGCCGCCCATCGGATCGAAGAAGTGCGCCCCCGGCAGGTGCAGCGCCTCGGCCTGCGCGGGAGTGCCGTGGCCCAACCGGCAGACCAGCTCACTCCGGTGGAGGCCGGCGAAGGCCTTGCCGTCGGCATCCTTCAGACAGGGCATGCCGAACATCTGGGAGCGGGTGGCTCCGAGCGGCGCCAGTTCCTCGGCGATCTCCTCGTAGCGGACCGCCGGATCGGTTCTCTCGGTCATGCCGCCATGCTGCACCCCGGCAGCCCGCTCCGCCTCACGTCGCGGCCATGCGGGCCGGGAGCGGGTCCGGGCGACCGGGGAGCAGGCCGGGTCTCAGCTCCGGGTGGTGCTGTAGGCCGCGAAGGACTGGCGGTCGCCCGACCAGGCCGACCGGGGGACGGCCTGGTCCAGGTGGTCCAGGTCGGCGACGGACAGCACGAGGTCCGCGGCGGCGGCGTTCTCGGTGATCCGGGCGGCCCGCCTCGTCCCGGGGATCGGCACCACGTCGCTGCCCTGCGCCAGCAGCCAGGCGAGGACGAGCTGAGCCGGCGACACCTCGCGCTCCGCGGCGAGCTGGCCGACCTCGGCGGACATCGCCCGGTTGTGCTCCAGGCTGCCGCCCTGGAAGCGCGGGTCGACGAGCCGGAAGTCGCCGGGCTGGAGGGAGTCGGGGCTGACGGCCCCCGCCGGGAAGCCCCGGCCGAGCGGACTGTACGGGACCAGGCCGATGCCCAGCCGGCGCGCGGTGGGCAGCACGTCGTCCTCGATGTCGCGCCACCACAGCGGCCACTCGTACTGGACCGCGCTGATCGGGTGGGTGGCCGCCGCCCGCTCCAGTTCCTCGGGGCTCGCCTCGGACAGCCCCAGATGGCGGACCTTGCCCTCCGCGACCAGCTCCGCCATGGCGCCGACGGTCTCCTCGATCGGCACCTGCGGATCGATCCGGTGCTGGTAGTACACGCTCGCCGGGCGGCGGGGCTCCGCCGCGGTACGACCGGCCGCGCGGAAATACCTGGGCCCGTCCGGAGGCTCTCATGATCAGAAGCCGGCAATCAGGGAGGTGTCCCACCATGGGTGGCGAGCAGGAGTACCGCGTCGAGCACGACTCGATGGGCGAGGTCCGAGTCCCGGCCGCGGCGAAGTGGCAGGCGCAGACACAGCGGGCGGTGGAGAACTTCCCGGTGTCCGGCCAGCGCCTGGAGCGCGCCCATGTCGAGGCCCTGGCGCTGATCAAGGCGGCCGCCGCCAAGGTCAACGCCGAGCTCGGTGTGCTGGACCTGCCGACGGCGAAGGCGATCCAGGAGGCGGCCTGCGAGGTCGCCGCGGGGCGGTGGGACGACCAGTTCCCGGTGGACGTGTTCCAGACCGGTTCCGGTACGTCCTCCAACATGAACGCCAACGAGGTGATCGCCACCCTGGCCGGCGAGCGCCTGGGCCACCCGGTGCACCCCAACGACCACGTCAACGCCAGCCAGTCCTCGAACGACGTCTTCCCCTCCTCGATCCACATCGCCGCGACGGCGGCCGTCACCGGCGACCTGATCCCGGCCCTGGAGCAGCTCGCGGCGGCGCTGGAGCGCAAGTCCGCCGAGTTCGCGGAGGTGGTCAAGTCGGGCCGCACCCACCTGATGGACGCCACCCCGGTCACCCTGGGCCAGGAGTTCGGCGGCTACGCGGCGCAGGTGCGGTACGGGATCGAACGGCTGGCCGCGACCCTGCCCCGGGTGGCCGAGCTGCCGCTGGGCGGGACGGCCGTCGGCACCGGCATCAACACCCCGCCCGGGTTCTCCGCCGCCGTGATCGCCGAGGTCGCCCGGGCCACCGGGATGCCGCTGACCGAGGCGCGCAACCACTTCGAGGCCCAGGGTGCCCGGGACGGCCTGGTGGAGCTGAGCGGCCAGCTGCGCACCATCGCGGTCGGCTTCACGAAGATCGCCAACGATCTGCGCTGGATGGGTTCCGGCCCGCGGACGGGCCTCGGCGAGATCAACCTGCCGGATCTCCAGCCGGGTTCCTCGATCATGCCGGGGAAGGTCAACCCCGTGCTGCCCGAGGTGGTGCTGATGGTCGCGGCCCAGGTGATCGGCAACGACGGGACGGTCACCGTCGCGGGCGCCGGCGGCAACTTCGAGCTGAACGTCATGCTCCCGGTGATCGCCCGCAACCTACTGGAGTCGATCCGGCTGCTGGCCAACAGCGCCCGGCTGCTGGCCGACCGGGCGGTGGACGGCATCACCGCCAACGTCGAACGGGCCCGCGAGTACGCCGAGTCCTCACCCTCCGTGGTGACCCCGCTGAACCGCTACATCGGCTACGAGGAGGCCGCCAAGGTGGCCAAGCAGGCACTGGCCGAGCGCAAGACCATCCGGCAGGTGGTGGTGGAGCGCGGCTACCTGGCGGACGGCCGACTGACCGAGGCTCAACTGGACGAGGCGCTGGACGTGCTGCGGATGACCCGCCCTTGACCCGCGCACCCGGGGTGTGAACGGCGTGCGGGCCGGCCACCGAGGTGACCGGCCCGCGCGCGTGCTGCCCCGGTGCCGTCACCGACTCTCGCTCCTGGGCACCCGCGGAGCGGCCGTGTGGCCGGGCTGACGTCCGGCCTTCAAGCCGCCCAGGGCCCGCGCGCCGGCGATGGCCGCGAGCGCGAGGCAGAGCATCACCGCTCCGGTGATCACGTTGGCGAGAATCGACCGCATGATCGCTTCGTGGCCGGCCATCGACCAGGGAGCGATGATCGTCCAAACACCGATCACCGCGGCGGCCCAGGCCCGGGCGTGGGTCCGCTCGTAGGCCGAGCCGAAGCCCGAAATCAACACCGCGAAGGCGAGACCGAGCACCAGGTTGTTGATGGTGAGCGCGTGCAGGGGGGTAAACCCGACCACCCACGGTGACACCGCCAGGAACAGACCGGCCAGAGTCGCCAGCGCCTCGATGCTCTGCGCCCTCGGTGTCGCCACGACTCTTTCGGACTGCTCATGCAACTCCAGGATGTCCGGATGGTGCTCCATCCCCATCGGCAGCTGAGTTGACACCGGGACCACCTCCTAGCTCTGGGCCACGGCCGGTCCGCCTGGCCACTATCCATTTTGTGGCAGGAATAACGGTTTGTCCCGATTTACCACTCGGCCGTACCCACCTTCGGAGCCACCCGCAGCGCCCTGGCCCATCAAGGATCGGCGCCCCTCACGGGCCTCCTGACCCGCCCTTCCACGTGAAGGTCCGAGCGGCCCGGCAACAGCCCGATTCGTGAGCTGCGTCTCACCGGGGCTGGGCACCATTGCCTATGCAACTAGTTGCATAGAAGGATGCGGGCATGGCACTGGAGCACGCGATCCTCGTCTCGCTGCTGGAGCAGCCCGGCTCGGGCTATGAGCTGGCCAGGCGTTTCGACCGCTCGATCGGGCGCTTCTGGACCGCCACCCACCAGCAGATCTACCGGGTGCTGCGGCGGATGGAGACGGACGGCTGGGTCGCCGTGGAGGCGGTGACCCAGGACGGGCGGCCGGACAAGAAGGTCTACTCGGTCGCCGCTCCCGGTCGCTCGGCGCTCGGCACCTGGCTGCGCGAGCCGGTGGAACCGGAGACCGTCCGCCACGAGCTGGCCGTGAAGATCCGTGCGGCCGCCTTCGAGGACCCGGGGGCACTGATCCCCGAGGTCGAGCGGCACCGGGAGATCCATGCGGCCCTGCTGGGCCGCTATCTGACCGGCGAGCAGCGGGACTTCCCCGACCCGTCCGCGCTCGACGCCCAGCAGCAGCTCCAGCACGTGGTGCTGCGCGGCGGCATCGAGTACGAGCGGATGACCCTCGCCTGGCTGGACGACGTCCTCGCCACCCTGCACCGTCTGCACCGCCACACCGACTGAACCCTCGACTCCCAGGGACTCACACCATGCTGTTCAACCCGCGCACGTACGACCCCGCGCAGTTCGACGACACCACCCGCCGCCTGCTGCGCGCGACCGTGGACTGGTTCGAGTCGCGCGGCAAGAAGGCGCTGATCGACACCTACATCGACCGCGCCTGGTACGGGGACTTCCTCGAGTTCGCCGCCAAGGAGGGACTGTTCGCGGAGTTCCTGACGCCGTCCGCGGCGGACGGCACCAGGCGCTGGGACACTGCCCGGATCGCGGAGCTGAACGAGATCCTCGGCTTCTACGGCCTGGGCTACTGGTACACCTGGCAGGTCACCATCCTGGGCCTGGGACCGGTCTGGCAGAGCGAGAACGAGGCCGTCCGCGCGCGTGCGGCGAAGCTTCTGGCGGAAGGTCACGTGATGGCCTTCGGTCTCTCCGAGCGCACCCACGGCGCCGACATCTACTCGACCGACATGATCCTCACCCCGGACGGCGAGGGCGGCTTCACCGCGACCGGCTCCAAGTACTACATCGGCAACGGCAACGTGGCCGGCCTGGTCTCGGTGTTCGGCCGCCGCTCGGACGTGGAGGGACCCGAGGGGTACGTCTTCTTCGCCGCCGACAGCCGGCACGAGGCGTACCACCTGGTCAAGAACGTGGTGAACGCGCAGATGTACGTCAGCGAGTTCCGCCTGGAGAACTACCCGGTGCGGGCCGAGGACGTCCTGCACACCGGCAAGGCCGCCTTCGACGCCGCCCTGAACACCGTCAACGTCGGCAAGTTCAACCTGTGCACGGCCTCCATCGGCATCTGCGAGCACGCGATGTACGAGGCGGTGACCCACGCCCACAACCGCGTGCTGTACGGCCGGAAGGTCACCGAGTTCCCGCACGTGCGCCGGGAGTTGACCGACGCGTACACCCGCCTGGTGGCGATGAAGCTGTTCAGCGACCGCGCGGTGGACTACTTCCGTTCCGCCTCGGCCGAGGACCGCAGGTACCTGCTGTTCAACCCGATGACCAAGATGAAGGTCACCACCGAGGGCGAGAAGGTCATCGACCTGATGTGGGACGTCATCGCAGCCAAGGGCTTCGAGGCGGACACCTACTTCGACAAGGCCGCCCGCGACATCCGGGGCCTGCCGAAGCTTGAGGGCACCGTCCACGTCAACCTGGCCCTGATCCTCAAGTTCATGGCCAACTACCTGTTCAACCCGGCCGAGTACCCGGCGGTGCCGACCCGGCTGGACGCCGCCGACGACACCTTCCTGTTCCAGCAGGGCCCGGCCCGCGGCCTGGGCGCGATCCGCTTCCACGACTGGCGCACCGCCTACGACGCGCACGCGCACATCCCGAACGTCGCCCGCTTCCGCGAGCAGGCGGACGGCCTGTGCACGCTGCTCGCCACCCACGCGCCGGACGCCGCCCAGCAGCAGGACCTGGACTTCCTGCTGGAGATCGGCCAGCTGTTCGCGCTGGTGGTCTACGGCCACCTGGTGCTGGAGCAGGCCGAGTTGACCGGGGTCACTGCGCTTGACGAGCACGGGGGCGACCTGCTGGACGGCATCTTCGACTTCCTGGTCCGCGACTTCTCCGCCCACGCCACCGAGTTGCACGGCAAGAGCTCCACCACCGAGGCGCAGGCCGCCTGGGCGCTCGCCCACGTCCGCCGTCCGGTCGCGGACGCCGAGCGCGCCGAGCGGGTCTGGCAGACGGTCGCCGCGCTCAGCGGCACCTACGAGATGCAGCCGTAGCCGGATGCGGTCGTAACCGCGCCCGGAGGCCCACGGCCACGGCCGGTCCCCGAGTCACCGCAGGACCCGGGGACCGGCCGCGCTCGTCATCCGCTCAGTCCACCGGCACGGCGGCTCCCACCGGGCGCCCGGCCGGGTGCGGGCGGAGGTGGTCCACGGCGAGGCTGCCGGGGCCGGTCACGGCGATGGCCAGGAAGGCCCAGCAGAACAGCACCGCCGGTTCACCGCCGTTCTCGATCGGCCACAACGCATGCTCCTGGTGCACGCTGAAGTAGGCGTACGCCATGGAACCCGAGCAGAGCAGCGCCGCGGGCCGGGTACCGAGCCCCAGCAGCACCAGCACCCCGCCGACCAGCTGGATCAGCGCGGCCCACCAGCCCGGCCACTGGCCGACCGGGACGGTCCTGCCGTGCGCACCGCCCAGCACTCCGAAGAGGCTCGCGGCGCCGTGACAGGTGAAGAGCAGGGCGATGACGACGCGGAACAGCGCCAGGGCGTGCGGCCTGGCACGGTCGGCCAGGGCACGGGGATCGAAGGACATCGAGTTCTCCTCGGTCGGCGGCCGACCGGACGACCGGCACGGGCATCGGACGGACCCGGCATCGGCCCCACTCCGGTACCGGCGCGCATGAACGCACTGCGTGACGTACCGCTCGCCTGCGGCCGGCGGCATCGCTTGACGTGCTGCGCTCAATTCTGACGGTGCATCACCACGCCGGGCCAGGCCCGCATCCTATGAGGTTCCTCAGAATCCCGGCGGCCCCGCCGGCTCCGGCTCCGGCCCCGATGGCTGAGAGCACTCCCCCGCCCACCGCCGTACCGTGGAAAGGGGCCGGGGAGCCGTTATCGCACGCCGGTAGCGGAGGGCAAGGCTCAGCCGATCCACTGGGCAATCTGCCCAGTGAGGTACGCGATCCCCTACTCATCTTGCACAGATTGATCAGCCGGAAATCCCACTGTTGCCCACCGGCCCGGGCGGGAGCAAGCTCTGCGCACAACCGCAGGCACCCACTCCCCCGACCTGCGGAAGCCTCAACGTGGAGGAACACCGATGACCGCCGACGCCGTTGAACTCACTCCCGAGGAACTGGACGCGGGCCTCGACGCGGAGCAGCTGCGCCGCCTGGTGGGGCTGGTCGAGCACGACCCGGCCGGCGACCCGTTCCCGGTCATCGCGCAGGACGCGATCGTCTTCGTGGTCGGCAACGCCACCCAGACGGCCCACTACTACCAGGCCGTCTTCGGCATGGACCTGGTCGCCTACTCCGGCCCGGAGACCGGCCGCCGGGACCGCAAGTCGTTCGTGCTGCGCTCCGGCTCGTGCCGCTTCGTGATCGAGGGCGGGGTCGCCCCGGACAGCCCGCTGCTGGACCACCACCGCCGGCACGGCGACGGCGTGGTCGACCTGGCGCTGGAGGTGCCGGACGTCGACAAGTGCATCGAGCACGCCCGGGCCCAGGGCGCGAAGATCCTGGAGGAGCCGAACAACGTCTCCGACGAGCACGGCACCGTCCGGCGCGCCGCCATCGCCACCTACGGCGAGACCCGGCACACCCTGATCGACCGGTCCCAGTACCACGGCCCCTACCTGCCGGGCTACGTCGCCGCCGAGACCAGGGTGACCCGCCCCGAGGGCGCCCCCCGCCGACTGTTCCAGGCGCTGGACCACGCGGTCGGCAACGTCGAACTCGGCAGGATGGACGAGTGGGTCGCCTTCTACAACCGGGTCATGGGCTTCGTGAACATGGCCGAGTTCGTCGGCGACGACATCGCCACCGAGTACTCCGCCCTGATGAGCAAGGTGGTCGCCAGCGGCAACCACCGGGTGAAGTTCCCGCTGAACGAGCCCGCCATCGCCAAGAAGAAGTCGCAGATCGACGAGTACCTGGAGTTCTACGGCGGCCCCGGCTGCCAGCACCTGGCGCTCGCCACCAACGACATCCTGACCACGGTGGACGTGCTGCGCGCCAACGGCGTGGAGTTCCTCTCCACCCCCGACTCCTACTACGACGACCCGGAGCTGCGCGCCCGGATCGGCAAGGTGCGGGTCCCGGTCGAGGAGCTCAAGAAGCGCCACATCCTGGTCGACCGCGACGAGGACGGCTACCTGCTGCAGATCTTCACCAAGCCGCAGGGCGACCGACCGACGGTGTTCTTCGAGTTCATCGAGCGGCATGGATCGCTGGGCTTCGGGAAGGGCAACTTCAAGGCGCTCTTCGAGTCCCTGGAGCGTGAGCAGGACAAGCGCGGCAACCTCTGAGCCGCGGCACCCGAGGGAGATCCGACCATGGCGCACTACCGGCAGCTGGGCAACATCCCGCGCAAGCGGCACACCCAGCACCGCACCCCCGACGGCGGGCTGTACTACGAGGAGTTGATGGGCGAGGAGGGGTTCTTCTCGGACTCCTCGCTGCTCTACCACAAGGGCATCCCCTCGGCGATGGTGGACGCCGTCCCCTGGGAGCTGCCCGACCTCGCCACCACCCCGAACCTGCCGCTCAAACCCCGGCACCTGAAGCTGCACGAGCTGTTCCCGGGTGAGGAGTGGAAGAACGCCGACGCCGTCACCGGGCGCCGCCTGGTCCTCGGCAACGGCGACGTGCGGATCGGGTACGTGGCCGCCGGCGCGCCGAGCGCGCTCTACCGCAACGGGCTCGGCGACGAGTGCGTCTACGTGGAGTCGGGCACGGCCACGGTGGAGACGGTCTTCGGCTCGCTGAAGGTCGGCCAGGGCGACTACGTGATCATCCCTCGGGCCACCACCCACCGCTGGGTGCCGACGGGCGACGGCCCGCTGCGGGCGTACTGCATCGAGGCCAACAGCCACATCACCCCGGCCCGGCGCTTCCTCTCCAAGTACGGCCAGCTCCTCGAGCACGCGCCGTACTGCGAGCGCGACCTGCGCGGTCCCGTCGGCCCGTTGCTGGTCGAGGGGACGGACGTGGAGGTGCTGGTCAAGCACCGCGGCCCGAACGGGGTGGGCGGCACCCGGTACGTGCTGCCGCACCACCCGTTCGACGTGGTGGGCTGGGACGGCTGCCTCTACCCGTACGCGTTCAACGTCGGCGACTACGAGCCGATCACCGGGCGGATCCACCAGCCGCCGCCGGCCCACCAGGTCTTCGAGGGCAACAACTTCGTGATCTGCAACTTCGTACCGCGCAAGGTGGACTACCACCCGCTGTCCATCCCGGTGCCGTACTACCACTCCAACGTGGACAGCGACGAGGTCATGTTCTACTGCGGCGGCGACTACGAGGCCCGCAAGGGATCGGGGATCGGGCAGGGCTCGATCTCACTGCACCCCGGCGGGCACACCCACGGACCGCAGCCGGGCGCGTACGAGCGCAGCATCGGCGCGGAGTTCTTCGACGAACTCGCGGTGATGGTGGACACCTTCCGCCCGCTGGAGCTGGGCGAGGGCGCCACCGCGAGCGAGGACCCGGGCTACGCCTGGACCTGGTCGGGCGGACGGGGGCCGGCCCGGTGACCGCCGTTCCCGCACTGTTCCAGGGGCTGTTCGACGACGCGGCGGTCTTCCCCCCGGGGGACCTGCCGCTGCCCGAGGCGGTGCCCGCCCACCGGGCGCACCGGGCCGCGTGGTACGCCGGGGCGGTCGGCCCGTTCCTCTGCGGAGCGGGCCGGCTGGCCGAGTTGACCGCGCTGGACCTGTCCGGGGTGCCGGTCGTACTGGTGCTGCCGGGCGGGGTCGCCCAGCTCGGGCCGGCCCTGGCGGCCTGCTCCTCGGGGGTGGACCTGGTGTCGGTCGAGGTGGCGGCGACCACCCCCGTCCGGGAGGTGGTGGCCGCTCTCGACGGGCAGCTGCCCGAGGGGGTCACGGCGGCGGTCGAGATCCCGCGCGACGGCGGCGGCCTGGCGCGGTCGCTGGACGCGCTGGCCGGGACGCCGTACCGGGCGAAGTTCCGCACCGGCGGGCTGAGCTCCGCGGCGTTCCCCACCGAGGCGGAGCTGGCGGCCTTCATCACCGGCTGCGCCGAGCGGGAGCTGCCGTACAAGTGCACGGCAGGGCTGCACAACGCCGTCCGGCACACCGATCCGGCCACCGGCTTCGAGCACCACGGCTTCCTGAACGTGCTGCTGGCGGCCGGGGAGCCGGAGCGGGCCGGCGAGTTGCTCGCGGAACGCTCGGGCAAAGCACTCGCCGCCACGGCCACCGACCTGACGGTTGTTCAGATCGCCCGGATCCGTGGTTCGTTCACCGCCTTCGGCACCTGCAGCATCGTCGAGCCGCTCGCGGACCTGGCCGAACTCGGCTTGCTGGAAACCCCTTTGGAGAACCGTTGACCACCACCTGGCTCGCCGTCCCGCAGGACTCGCCGTTCGGCCCGGCCAACCTGCCGTACGGCGTCTTCACGGCGCCCGACCAACCGGGCCGGCGCCGGATCGGCGTCGCCATCGGCGAGTTCGTACTGGACCTGGGTGCCGCCGCCCGCGCCGTGGGCGAGCCCTCGGCGCTGCTGGACGCCGACTCGCTCAACCCGCTGCTCGCGGCGGGCCGTCCGGTCTGGACCCAGGTCCGTGCCGCACTGACCCGCTGGCTCGGCGACGAGTCGTACCGCCCCGCGCTCAGCCCCTGCCTGCTGGAGCGCGACGGGGTCGAACTGCACCTGCCGTTCGAGGTCGCCGACTACGTCGACTTCTACGCCTCCGAGCACCACGCGAGCAACCTCGGCCGGATCTTCCGCCCCGGTTCCGAGCCGCTCACCCCCAACTGGAAGCACCTGCCGATCGGTTACCACGGCCGTGCGGGCACGGTGGTGGTCTCCGGCACGCCGGTGGTCCGGCCGCACGGCCAGCGCAAGGCGCCCGCCGACCCGCTGCCGTCGTTCGGGCCGTCCCGGCGGCTGGACATCGAGGCCGAGGTCGGCTTCGTGGTCGGCGCCGGCACCGAACTGGGCCGGTCCGTCCCGCTGGAGGCGTTCCGCGAGCACGTCTTCGGCGTGGTGCTGGTGAACGACTGGTCCGCGCGGGACATCCAGGCCTGGGAGTACGTGCCGCTCGGCCCGTTCCTCGGCAAGTCCTTCGCCACCTCGCTCTCCCCGTGGGTGGTACCGCTCGACGCCCTGGAGCACGCCCGGGTGGCCCCGCCGGCCCGCGACGTCGAACCGCTCCCGTACCTGGACGACCGGGAGGCCGAGCCCTGGGGCCTGGACCTCGCCCTGGAGGTACGGCTCAACGGTCACCTGATCTCCCGGCCGCCGTTCGCCACGATGTACTGGACGGCGGCGCAGCAGCTCGCCCACCTGACGGTCAACGGCGCCTCGCTGCGGCCGGGCGACCTGTTCGCCTCCGGCACCGTCAGTGGCCCCGAGGTCGACAGCCGGGGCGCCCTGATCGAGCTCACCTGGAACGGCGAGAACCCGCTCCTGCTCCCGGACGGCACCACCCGCACCTTCCTGGAGGACGGTGACGAGGTCACCATCACGGCCACCGCCCCGGGCCCCGACGGCACCCGCATCGGCTTCGGCGGGGTCACCGGCCGGATCGTCCCGTAGCACGGCGGGCTCCGGGCGCGGGGGACGTGCCCGGAGCCCGGTGACCGCGCCGGGGCCGCAGGTGGTCTCCGCCCTGTGGCGGTGCTGCGCCAGGTGGTTGACAGCACGGACGACCGGGGCGGGTCGAACGGACTTCCGTGACGGGGCGCTTGATACTTCGGCGATGAACGATCACCAGGATCATGTGCCAAGACGCCTGCTGCTGGTGGCCGGTGGAATGACCCTGCTCGCCGCCTGCGGAGCGACCGAGGACCGCGCCGGTTCCCAGGCGCCCGCTCCGGCCACGGGTGCCGCCCCGGGCGGCCCGATGGCGAAGAGCGGTCCTAGCACCAAGGTCACGTCGGATCCCTCGGCCCCCGCCGTCCGCCCCGTCGCCACGGCGAAGGAGCCCGAGTACCACGTCCACGCCGGCGACACGGCGGTGGCCCTGACCTTCGACGACGGCCCGAGCCCCACCTACACCCCGCAGGTGCTCTCCATCCTGCACCAGTACAACGTCACCGCGACGTTCTTCATGATCGGCGCCAACATCGAGCGGCACCCGGACGTGCTGCGCCAAGTGCTCGCGGCCGGGCACCTGGTGGGCAACCACACCTGGTCCCATCCCGACCTCCGCACCCTGGACCAGGCCAAGGTCCGGGAGGAGGTCGAACGCACCAGCGACATCATCACCCGGGTCGGCCGAGGCGCTCCCCCGATCCTGTTCCGGGCGCCCTACGGCAACTTCACCAGCGCCGCGATGACCGTCAGCGCGTCCCTCGGAATGCACCCGGTGGCCTGGTCGGTCGACCCCAGGGACTGGTCCAGGCCGGGCGCCCGGGCCATCGTCGACGGGGTGCTGGGCGCGGTCCGGCCCGAGGCGATCGTGCTCAACCACGACGGTGCACTGCTCGAACCCGGCCGGACCGAGATCGGCGGCCCCGCCGACCGCTCGGAGACCGTCGCCGCCCTCCGTACCTACCTCCCCCGCCTGATCGACGCCGGGTACGAGTTCACCGTCCCCGACCCGGCCCGCTGACGGCCCCGCACGGCGCCCGGCTCCGGCCGGACGGGGGCACGCCGTCGTGCCCGCGAGGCCGGCGGGCGGGACGACCGCGGGAAGCGGCCGCACCGGGACGCACGCCCGAGTACCGTGTCCGTGGATCTTGCACTGCACAGCCACCCCGCACAGTGATCCTGCCAGCTCAGCGATCCTGCCCGGACAGCGAGGAGACGGACGAGCCATGACGACGGACGCAACCGACCTGACCCTGCACACCGACGGCCGCGCCGCCCGGATCGTGCTCAACCGGCCGCGCGCCCTCAACGCGCTCACCCACGGGATGCTGCTGCGGATCCACGAGGCCCTGAACGCCTGGGCCGAGGACGAGGACGTCGCCACCGTCGTGCTGACCGGCGCGGGCGAGCGCGGGCTGTGCGCCGGCGCGGACATCCGCGCCCTGCACGACGACGCCAAGCTCGGCGGCGCCCGCGCCCGGCGGTTCTTCCGGGACGAGTACCTGCTGAACCTCGCCATAGCCCGCTACGCCAAGCCGTATGTCGCGGTGATGGACGGCATCACCATGGGCGGCGGCGTCGGCCTCTCCGCGCACGGCGGCGTGCGGGTGGTCACCGAACGCTCCCAGGTGGCCATGCCGGAGACCAGGATCGGGCTGGTCCCGGATGTCGGCGGCAGCCACCTGCTCGCCCACGCCCCCGGCGAGCTCGGCACCCACTTCGGCCTGACCGCCGCCTCGATGGGCCCCGGCGACGCGATCCTGCTCGGCTTCGCGGACACCTTCGTCCCCGCCCGCTCGCTGGCCGCCTTCACCGGCGCGCTGGCCGCGGGCGACGCCGCCGAGACGGTCCGCCGCTTCGCCGCCGAGGCCCCGGCCGCCGAGATCGCCGCCCAGCGGGAGTGGATCGACACCTGCTACGCGGCCGACACCGTGGAGGAGATCCTGGACCGGCTGCTCGCCTGCGGCGTGGCGGAGGCCAAGGAGGCCGCCGAGCAGATCCGGGCCAAGTCCCCGACCGCGCTCAAGGTGACCCTGGCGGCGCTGCGCCGGGCCCGTGCGCACACCACGCTGGCCCAGACCCTGGAGCAGGAGTACCGGGTCTCCTGCGCCGCCCTCGACACCCACGATCTGGTCGAGGGCATCCGCGCCCAGGTGGTCGACAAGGACCGCAACCCGCGCTGGTCCCCCGCCGCACTCCCCCAGGTCACCCCGGACGAGGTCGCCCGGTTCTTCGCGCCGCAGCCGGACGGCGGTCTGGGCCTGGCCGCCGGGCTCGGGTGACCATCGTCTCGCCTGGCGAGACTGGCGCCGGGCGGCCCCGGTCCGGGATTGTTGCCTCGTCAGGGCGTACGCCGCCGAACAGCAGTGGGAGTCAGAGTCGATGACCGAGTACGAGACGATCCTGGTGGAGCGCAGGGGCCGGGTCGGGCTGATCACGCTCAACCGGCCGAAGGCGCTGAACGCGCTGAACACCCGGCTGATGACCGAGGTGGTCGCGGCCGCCAAGGACTTCGACCGCGATCCGGAGATCGGCTGTCTGGTGATCACCGGCTCGGAGAAGGCCTTCGCGGCCGGCGCCGACATCAAGGAGATGCAGGACAACCGCTTCCCCGAGGTCTACCTGGACGACTGGCTCGGCCCCTGGGACGAGCTCGGCCGGCTGCGCAAGCCGGTGGTGGCCGCCGTGGCCGGCTACGCGCTGGGCGGCGGCTGCGAGCTGGCGATGCTCTGCGACATCCTGCTCGCCGCCGACACGGCGCAGTTCGGCCAGCCGGAGATCAAGCTGGGCGTCATCCCCGGTATCGGCGGCTCGCAGCGGCTCACCAGGGCGATCGGCAAGGCCAAGGCGATGGAACTCTGCCTCACCGGGCGGATGATGGACGCCGAGGAGGCCGAACGGGCCGGCCTGGTCTCCCGGGTCGTCCCGGCCGCCGACCTGCTCACCGAGGCGCTGGCCACCGCCGAGAAGGTCGCCGCGATGTCGGCCCCGGCGGCCGTGATGATGAAGGAGAGCGTGAACCGGGCCTTCGAGACCACCCTCGCCGAGGGTGTCCGCTTCGAGCGCCGCCTCTTCCACGCCGCCTTCGCCACCGCCGACCAGAAGGAGGGCATGGCCGCCTTCGCCGAGAAGCGCAAGCCGTCCTTCCAGAACCGGTAGTCCCGCCGCGGGCAGTGGCAGGAGACCGGGCGCGGGGAACCCTGCACCGCCGTGGTGTGCGGCCGGGCGGTTCCCCGCGCCCCGGCGTCGCGCGTCCGGAAGGGACCGCCGGACACGCCCTACGGGTTCGCCGCCTGCTCCTGGGGTGTCTGAGAGGGCACCAGGGCGTTGATCCGGGCCAGGCCGGCCCGGGTGGCGGCGACCACGATGTGGTCGCCGGGGAGCAGCCTCCTCGCCCGGTCGGCGAAGTTCCACTGGTAGTCCTCGGGGCGCCTGGCCAGTCGTACGGCGATCACGCGTACCCCGCCCGGGTCCTCGATGTCGTGCAGGTTCCGGCCGGCCAGCGCGTTGCCCTCCTCGGCGGCGAGCTCGGCTATCAGCAGCACATGCCGGTAGACCGAGAGGGTGCCCAGTACGTCCCGACCCATCAGTGAGGCGGCGAAGGCCGGCGCGGAGAGGTAGGAGACCGAGCGGGAGGCCACGTTGCCCAGGGTCGCGTAGACGTTCCGGGCGAAGTCGTCGTCGAAGAGCCGGACCACGATCCGCACCTCGCGGCGGACCGCCCGGGCCTCCAGTGCCGCCTCCAGGTTGGTCGCGTCGTCGCTGGTCACCGCGACCACCGCCCGGCTGAACCTGACCCGGGCACGCCGCAGTTGGCTCTCCAGCGGGCCTTCGCCGACCACCACCGGTATGCCCAGTGCCCGGGCCGCCGCGATACCCCTGGCCTGCGGATCCCGCTCGATGCCGACCACCGGCACCCCCGCTTCCCGGACCAGGGTCGCCACCCGGGTGCCGACGTTGCCGAGGCCGACCACGATGACGTGGTCCCGGGTGCCCGCGCCGGGTGCCCTCGGCAGACCGCGCCGTCCGGTGGAGAGGGCGTCCACCACGATCGCGGTGAGCACCGGGACGAAGGTGATCCCGCAGAAGGTGATGACCACCTGGGCCGCCCGCTGCCAGAGCGCCCCCTGCTCCGCCGTGCCCGGCTGGTCCGGCTGCGCGGCGCCCGCCATGTCCAGCAGGGTGAAGTAGAGCGCCCAGGCGAGGCTTCCGTTGAAGTACCAGATCACCATCGCGCCGACCAGCACCGCCACCATGGCGGTGATCAGCACCAGCCGCAGCCGGGCACTGGTGAAGAACCGCAGGGTGTCCAACACCCCCCAGCGCAGCCTGGTGAACCACCCGATGGCCAGCGGCGGTTCGCTGGTGAGCGCCTGCAGTGCGGCGATCCCGCCGGCGCCCGGCCGCTCGCCGGGGCCCGCGCTCGACCCCAGTTCGATCGGGCCCTCCTCGCCGAACCTCCGGGCCAGCGCGATGAACTCGGCCGCCCTACCGCCGGTGTCGGGCAACAGCCGCAGCCGCTCCAGGTCCTGCCGGTCGATCCGGTCCGCCACCACGCAGATCTGGTTGGCGCGGATGTCGTCGTCGTACGCGACGTACAGGTAACGGTCGCCCACCCGCACCGAGTTGGGCCGCCCGAGCGCGCCGGCGGCGAAGGCTGGTGCCGCGGTGGCCGAACCGGAGAGCGCCGAGCCGTTGTCCAGCAGGTGCTCGATGTGCTCGCCGAGCCGCTGGTTGAACATCCGTAAGACCACCCGGATTCCGGGGTTCCGGCCCTGCGCGTTCAGCGCGGCGTGGATGTTCTCCTGGTCCGAGGCGTCCACCAGGGCGATCCCGCGAGCGGTCTCCACCTGGGCCGCGCGCAGCGCCTCACCGGTGATGGTGGCGTGCTCCAGTACGGCCGCGACGCCCGGCAGTTGCAGGATGTTGGGCCCGTGGTCCCGGGTGAGGTCCGGGACCACCGCCACCACCGGGACGTCGTACTGCTCGATGAGTTCACGGATCAGCCGGTGTGCGAGCGCGTTCCCGCCGCAGACCACGTAGTGGCCCGCGAACGACTCGCCCGCCGGCTCGACCGGAGGGTTCCCCCGCCCTTCTTGAGTCATCGTCGGAGTGTACTGATCCGTGCCGACATCCGGGTGAGCGGCGGATGGCCGGGCTCCTCCGGGCGGGCGGCGCGCTCCTCTCCTCCCGCGTCCTCCGTGTCCCCGCACAACGCCGTCCTCCGGGCGGCCTCAGTCGGGTCCGACCGGGATGAAGTGGGAGACGGTCGGCGGGTGCCGCAGGAAGGTGAACTCGCCCTCGGCCCAGACCGGGCGGATCCGCCACATCGGCCCCGCGTAGGCGCGGACCGCCGCCTCGTCCCGCCAGCGGGTGATCACCAGGACCCGGTGGTCGGTGTCGGTCGCGGACCGCATCAGCTCGGCGCCCCCGAAGCCGTCGGCCCGGTCCAGCCCCGAGAGCACCTCGGTGACGAGCTTGGCACAGAACTCGTCGGCTCGCTCCGGCGTGACCTGCGCCTCCCAGATTCTGACGATCATGGCTGCCTCCTCGCGAGGGGTGCTCCCAATTATCCGCGCGCGGACCGGTTCGGATATCCGTTCGGCCGCGCGCGGATTGCCGGTTCCCCGGGCCCGCCCGAGACTCAAAAACGCCCGGCCGGGCCCGGCCCGGGAACCGAACCAAGGCAGGGAAGGGGACATTCCCCATGGCGGTCTGCGACACGTGCAACAACGACTACTGGCTGGCCTTCGAGATCCGGACGGTCACCGGCGACAGCTACATGTTCGACAGCTTCGAGTGCGCCATGGAGAAGCTGGCGCCCCGCTGCGAGTACTGCCAGGTGCGGATCATCGGGCACGGGGTCGAGGTCTCGGGCAAGTTCTTCTGCTGCGCCAACTGCGCCCGGCGCGACGGCGGCCTGGGCGAGCAGGTCCGGGACGCGGTCGGGACCCACCCCGCCTGAGCCGCGCGGACCGGCCGCCCCGAGCGGGTCCACCGCTGCCCCGAGCGGGTCCACCGCCACTCCTCGCCGGGGAGCCCGCAGCCGAGCCGTCCGGTCCTCGGCACCCGCCGCCGGACCGGACGGGCTCGCGCCCCAGGGCGCGCAGCCGGGCGAAGGCGGCCTGCTCCTGGGCGGGCAGGCTCCAGAACTCCGGATGGGCGGGGTTGCCGCCGACGGGTGGGCGGCCGGTGTCCGAGGCGTTGCCCGCCGGTGCGCCCATGCGGCAGCTATCGTTCAGTCATCACTGAATGTCAAACTTCCTGTCATCTATGATTCCTGATATCGCATCACATTCCGAAGGGTAGTGTGGACCCCTCTCCGACCGGTTCGATAGCGTCTGGTCCCGTGAACCGAACCGACTACATCCACGCACTCCGCCGCGACGGCGCCCGCCTGGCCGAGGCCGCCGCGGGCAACCTCCACTCGGCCGTCCCCAGCTGCCCGGAGTGGACGGTCGCCGATCTGGTCTGGCACACCAGCGAGGTGTACATCTTCTGGACCATGATCGCCGACGGCGAGATCGCCGGCTTCGACGACTACGTCGAGCCCGCGCGCCCGGCCGAGGACGAACTGCTCGCCTGGTTCGCCGGGGCCCTCGAGCGGTGCGCGGCAACCCTGGAGCGGCTCGACCCCGAGCTGCCCCGCTGGACCTGGTCCGACCGCCAGGACGCCGGCTTCATCCAGCGCCGGATGGCCCAGGAGACCGCCGTCCACGCCTGGGACGCGCTGGCCGCCATCGGCCGCGACGAGCCGGTCGACCGCGAGCTGGCGGTGGACGGCGTGGCCGAGTTCCTGGCCCACTTCGGCTCCACCCCGCCGGCCGGCTTCCCCCAGGAGGGGCTGCACCTGCACGCCACGGACGGCCCCGGTGAGTGGTCCGTCCGCGCGGTGGACGGCGTCTGGCAGGTGCGCGAGGAGCACGGCAAGGGCGCTGCCGCCGTCCGGGGCACCGCCTCCGACCTGCTGCTCCTGCTCTGGCAGCGCCGCACTCCCGAGCAGTTGGAGACCTTCGGTGACCCGGATGCGCTGAAGCTGTTCCTGGGTGCCTTCCGCTCGGACTGACCCCACGGCCCGGTCGGGCGGCACGGCGGTCCGCTCACCCTTCGGACTGACGGATGACCGGGTGACCGGGTGGCCGGGTGACCTCATGGTCGTCCGCCAGCAACGGGCCGGCTCGACAGGGGCCGGGATCCGTCCCGGGGGTGACACCCGGCGCTCCGGGCCGGCCGGCCGCGACTTCGCCGCGCACCTGCTGCGGCGCGGCCGTCGCCGCAGAGCAGGGTGGTGGACCCCGAACGCGCGCCCCCGCTCCGTTTCGACGCCCGATCCGCCCCGCCGGGCCGTCCGCTTGGGATACCGTCCAAGCGGACGACCCCACAACCGGCGGCGGACACGGGCGAGGTGCGGCAGTGGATCCACAGCAGATGCTGGCGGTCGCGGTCGAGGAGGCCAGGGCCGGGCTCGCCGAGGGCGGCATCCCGATCGGGGCGGCACTGTTCGGGCCGGACGGGGAGCTGCTCGGCCGCGGCCGCAACCGCCGGGTCCAGGACGGCGATCCGTCCGTGCACGCCGAGACCGCGGCCTTCCGCGCGGCGGGCCGACTGCGCGACTACGGCCGCACCACGATGGTCACCACGCTCTCGCCCTGCTGGTACTGCTCCGGCCTGGTGAGGCAGTTCGGGATCGGCCGGGTGGTGATCGGCGAGTCCCGCACCTTCACCGGCGGCCACGACTGGCTGGCCCGGCACGGCGTACGGATCACCCTCCTGGACGACCCGGAGTGCGTCCGTCTGATGACCGACTTCATCGCCGCCCGTCCGGAGCTCTGGGCCGAGGACATCGGCGAGCCACCCGCCTGACCAGCGACTTCACCGAGGGGCGACGGCACGTGCCGCAGGCATGCGCCAACTCCGCTATCCCGCTGGACAATTGATGGACAAGCAGCGGTAAAGGCTGCGCGCCCGACCTTGCCCCCGACCGCAACCCGTCAGTAACGTCATGGCCACGCCATCCTGGTGCAGCCGTGCGCGATCTGCCCGCCGGCCCGCCGGATGGTGTGTCCAACGGCTGCCCCCGGCACCGGAGTTCCGGACTCCCGTACCGCGCAGCATTCGTACAGCGCAACTCCCGTACCGCGCGAAGACGTCGGCACGCGGCCATCAGCCGCAGCCGCTCAGCACATGCCGAGCACCGTCAACACGGGCACGAACCCCGGCTGCGACCCAGGCCGGCCGGCCGCGCCCTCGCCCCCACGGAGGGTCCACCCTTGCGCTTCCACTCCCCCACCGGTCCGCGCCTGCCGCGACCGCGCAGACTTCTCGCCGCCCTGCCTGCCATGGCGATGGCCGCCACCGGGCTGCTCGGGCTCGCCGCCCCGAGTGCGACCGCGACCACGAGCACACCGGCCCCGGCCGTCCACACCAAGCGGCTGTGCGCGGCCCCGAGCCACCGCGGCGAGATGGCCTGTCTCGCCCTGGCCCGCACCGACATCAAGTCCGTTCGGAGCCTGGCGCCGAACGCGACGCCCTCCGGCTACGGCCCGAGCGACCTCGCCTCCGCCTACGACCTCCCGGCCTCCGCGGGATCGGGTGCCACGGTCGCCATCGTCGACGCCCAGGACGACCCCAACGCCGAGTCGGACCTGGCGACCTACCGCTCGCAGTACAACCTGCCCGCCTGCACCACCGCCAACGGCTGTTTCAAGAAGGTCGACCAGAACGGCGGCAGCAACTACCCGACCGCCGACACCGGCTGGGCCGGCGAGATCTCGCTCGACGTCGACATGGTCAGCGCGATCTGCCCCAACTGCCACATCCTGCTGGTCGAGGCCAACAGCGCCGACATGGGCGACCTCGGCGCGGCGGTCAACGAGGCGGTCGCCCTCGGCGCGAAGTACGTCTCCAACAGCTACGGCGGCTCGGAGGACTCCACCGACCCGAGCTCCGACAGCAGCTACTTCAACCACCCCGGCGTCGCCATCACCGTCTCCTCCGGCGACTCCGGCTACGGCGTCGAGTACCCGGCGGCCTCGCAGTACGTGACCGCGGTCGGCGGCACCAGCCTCAGCCGCGCCTCCAACACCCGCGGCTGGAGCGAGAGCGTCTGGGGCAGCAGCTCCGGCGGCAACGGCGCGGGTTCCGGCTGCTCGGCCTACGACCCCAAACCCTCCTGGCAGAGCGACAGCGGCTGCTCGAAGCGCACCGTCGCGGACGTCTCCGCGGTCGCCGACCCGGCCACCGGCCTGGCGGTCTACCAGACCTACGGCGGCAGCGGCTGGGCGGTCTACGGCGGCACCAGCGCCTCCTCCCCGATCATCGCCAGCGTGTACGCCCTGGCCGGCACCCCCGCCGCCGGCAGCGCCCCGGCCTCGTACCCGTACTCGCACACCGGCTCGCTCAACGACGTGACCAGCGGCGCCAACGGCAGCTGCTCCCCGTCCTACCTCTGCACGGCGGGCACCGGCTACGACGGCCCGACCGGCCTCGGCACCCCTAACGGCACCGCCGCCTTCGCCTCCGGCGGCAGCACCGGTGGCAACACCGTGACGGTCGGCAACCCCGGCAACCAGACCACGGCGCAGGGCGGTTCGGTCAGCCTGCAGGTGTCGGCGCATGACTCGGCCCCCGGCCAGACCCTCGGCTACAGCGCCAGTGGGCTGCCCACCGGACTGTCCATCGACTCCGCCACCGGCCTGATCACCGGTACCGCGAGCACGGCGGGCAGCTACAACGTGACCGTCACCGCGACCGACTCCACCAACGCCAGCGGCTCGGCGAGCTTCACCTGGACGGTCACCGGCTCCTCCGGCGGCTGCACCGGCGCCCAGCTGCTCGGCAACTCCGGCTTCGAGACCGGCAGTGCCTCGCCCTGGACCGCCACCGCCGGTGTCATCGACAACTCCAGCAGTGAGCCCGCCCGCTCCGGCAGCTGGAAGGCCTGGCTGGACGGCTACGGCTCCACCCACACCGACACCCTCTCGCAGACCGTGAACATCCCGGCGGGCTGCAAGGCCACCCTCGGCTTCTGGCTGCACATCGACACCGCCGAGACCGGCAGCACCGCGTACGACAAGCTGACCGTCCAGGCCAACTCGACCACGCTGGCCAGCTACTCCAACACCAACGCGGCCTCCGGCTACGTCCAGAAGACCTTCGACCTGTCCTCGTTCGCCGGAAAGTCGGTGACCATCAAGTTCACCGGCACCGAGGACTCCTCGCTGCAGACCAGCTTCGTCATCGACGACACCTCGCTCAACGTCTCCTGACCCGAAGCCGGTTGAGGGGCCGCGACCAGAGGGCCGCGGCCCCTTGCGCCATGGTCCGATCATGCTCACGGTACTGGTCAACGGACTGCCCGGCGCGGGCAAGACCACGCTCGCCCGGGCGCTGTCACGGGAGTTGGGGCACCCGCTGTTCAGCAAGGACTCCGTCAAGGAGACCTTGGCCGACGCCATCGCCCCGATGCGCCCCGCGGACTGCGATGCCCGCGAGTGGAGCCGGGCCCTCGGTGCGGCCTCCGCCGACACCCTGTGGACACCACCGGGGTCGGTCGACGTCCCGGCCCTCGCCGCGCGGCTCAGGGCCGGCGCACGGGTGCAGCACGAGGGGCGGCCGGTTCCATCGCTCGGTGAGCGGTGAACCGGCCGCCCCTGCGGCGGTCGTCCGGGCGTCAGCCGCGGGCTTCGGCGACGGCCGCGCCGAGCGCCTCCTTGATCCGGGGGCCGAGACGGGTGAAGCCGAGCTCCTTCATGGCCGCGCGGAGAAGCTCGTCGTCGGTGCGCTCGACACCGTCGCTGTCGATCCAGCGGACCAGGGAACGCAGTTCGGTGGACGAGTAGGCGGTGATCGGCTGACCCGCGGTGAGCGAGGGCTTCCGCGGGCGGCGGACACGCTTGGGACGGTCCGACTCGGGGGCGGGCTCGGGCTTGGTCGCGGCCTCGGTCACGGGCTCCCCGGCCTCGGTGACGGGAGCGGAGGCGAGCGCAGCCGACGGTTCCGGCGCGGGCTCGGGCGTGGGCTCGGGCTCCACCACCGCTTCGGCCTCGACGGCCGGCTCCGCCTCGGGCTCGCCCACGGCCTCGGGCCGGTGCTCCGCCTCGACCTCGACCTCCGCGACCGGCTCGACCTCGGCCTCCGCGACGTCCTCGGATCCGGACTCGCCCTCAACCTCGGCCACGGGCTCCGGTTCGGGTGCCACGGCCTCCGCCGCCACCTCGGTTTCGCTCCCGGGCTCAGTCCCGGCCCCCGCGACGGCCTCGGCCGGCTCCGCAGCGGCTACGACCTCGACCACGGCCTCGGTCTCTGCGGCCTCCTCGGCCACGACCTCAACCCGTTCGGTCTCCGTCCGAACCTCTGCCGCCGCCTCGACCTCAGCCTCGGCCTGGGTCTCGGGCGCAGCCTCGACCGCTTCCGCCTCGATCACGGTCTCCGGCCGCGCCGCCGGAATCTCCACCAGCTCGGCAGCCGGCGCCTCCGGAGCGGCCGGCGTCAGCTCCGCACCGGGGTCGGCCTCCGTGCGCGGACCGGCCGCGAGCGCCTGACGCGCCGCCTCGACGCCACCGTCGGCGGTGTCGGCCGCGTCGGTTCGGCGGTCGTAGGCGGCGATGGCGGCCTCGCGGTCGGCCTGGCGTTCCGCCAGCTCCTCGAAGAGGTCGGCGAGCCCGGCCTCGTCCAGCTCGACGCGGAGCGCGCGCAGCGTCGGCAGCCGGTGGAGGGTGCCCTCGTCGGTGGCCAGACGGTCGATGAGGTCGGCCAGCTCTCCCAGCGGAGCCTTCTCCAGATCGCGTCCGGGCAGCAGCCGGCCGAGCGCGCGGACCGCGTCGGTGAGCGCCTCCACCGCCTGCGCGGCCTCGGTGAAGCGGGTCGCGTCGGCCGGCACGACCGGTCGCACCTTCCGACCTGCGGCGGGCGCGGCGCCCGCGAGGGCCGTCCAGTCGGCGCACTCGGCCGCCGCCGCGGCCAGCGCCTCGTGCAGGTCGGCCCGCCGGGTGCGGCCGCCCGCGGCCAGCTGCCTGGCCTCGGCGCGCAGGGCCCGACGCCGACCCCAGGAGAGCTTGACGCCCTGTTCCTTGCGCCAGCGGGAGCCCGCGGTCGCGGCCGTGAGCGCCGCCAGGTCGGCGGCGTACGCCTCGGGCCTGAGCTTGGCCGAGGTGCCCTGTACCCGCCGCAGGATGTCGACGACCAGGCCGAGGGCGATCACGCTGTCGGGCTCGTCCAGGCCACCGGGGGCGACCAGCTCGGTGACGGCGGCTCGGACGGCCGGCACGTCCCGGCTGCGCAGCTCGGCGAGGACGGTGGAGGCGGCGCGGGCGTCCTCGGGGGTGCCGATGGCATCGCCGGCCGCGTACCAGGGGTGGGTGTCGGCGTTCAGGGTGAAGCCGCCGAGTTCGGCGTACCTGCCGATGGCCTCGCGCGGCCCCGGCCGGGCCTCGGTGTCGGTGGTGGCCGCCGGGTCGTCCGCCGGCGCGGGCTCGGTGTCGCTCTGGTAACGCACAGTCATGGTGATGTCCGGTTCGTGGCAGGGCAGTCAGGGACGGGACGGGACGGGCATCGTCCGGCGGTACGGGCGGTGGGAGTGCGGTGCCCGGCGCGGGCGACCAGGATACGGGTGGGCGTTCGAGGCATGCACGCACCCGGCCCGCTGGGACCTGAGGCGACACACCCCGTTGGCGCACGGAGTCGGCCGCGGCCGCGGATTTGGGCCTCGCAGGCTTGGTCCGACCGGCTGTACGGCCCGCGGGGCCTCGTGGTCTCACGGCTCCCCCGGCGCCGGCCGGCGCCGGGTCGGGTCCGTCGTGTGCGGAACCAGGAATGCCAGATCGCGGTAGGTCACGGGAGGAAAGTACTCGCGGACCGGCGTGCGCTCCCACCACGCGCCGGTGGTGCGCAGTGTGCGCCAGTCGGTGAACCGGTAGCGGTAGAGCAGCGCGCGTACATAGCGCGGGGGTTCGTCCGGGAACGGGTTGCGCCGCAGCAGCCGGAGGGTGTCGGGGTCGTTGACCAGCAGCCGGGCGATGAAGGCGGCGAACCAGGGCCGCCCGTACACGGGCGAGATCGCGGCGAACCACATCAGCCAGTCCAGCCGAAGGTGGTACGGCGCGAACTGGTGTGGCAGGCGCCGCAGCTCACCCGGTTTGCCCTTGAAGGCGTACTCGCTCCACTTCACGCCGGGTCCTAGCTCCGGTGCACTGGTGCCCTGGACCACCACCTCGAAGCGGATCCGGTTGATCGAGCCGAAGGCCCCGTAGGCGTTGACGAGATGGAACCGGTTGTATGAGCGGTTCATCAGCTGGCGGCGGGACACCAGGTTGCGGGCCGGCCAGTAGCTGAGGCCGGCGAAGAGCGCCGTCAGGGCGAGCACCAGGAGTTGGAACCAGAGCGGGGCGGGGTGCGGCGCGGGCGGCGTGGGTACCGGCAGCAGCCGGGCGATCGTGGAGGTGTCGACGGCGGAGAGCGCGAGGGCGATGGTCAGCCAGTTGAGCCAGGCGAAGTTGCCGGAGGCGATCAGCCACAGCTGGGTGACCGTGATCAGCAGGGCCGCGGCGCCGGCGATCGGCTGGGGCAGGAAGAGGCAGACGGGGACGACGAGTTGGACGAAGTGGTTGGCCGCCACCTCGGCCTTGTGCAGCGGCCCGGGCAGGTGGTGGAAGAACCAGCTGAGCGGTCCCGGCATCGGCTGTGTCTCGTGGTGGTACTTCAGGCAGGTCAGGTCGCGCCAGCACTGGTCGCCGCGCACCTTGATCAGCCCGGCCCCGAACTCGACCCGGAACAGCAGCCAGCGCAGCAGCCACAGGACGGGTACCGGGGACGCGACGCGGGCGTTTCCGAGGAAGGCCGCCAGGAAGCCGGACTCCAGCAGCAGCGACTCCCAGCCGAAGGCGTACCAGGTCTGCCCGACGTTGACGATCGACAGATAGAGCACCCAGAGCAACAGCCAGCCGGCCATCGCCGCGCCGAGCGGGACCACGTCGGCGGCGCCGGCCAGGACGGCCGCGGCGAGCGCGGCACCGCCCCAGCAGACGGCGGCGAACGTGCGGTCGGAGTAGTGGAGATGGAACAGGCTGGGTGAACGGTCCATCGGGATCCGGGCGGTGAAGCGCGGTACCGGCAGCATGCCCCGCTCGCCGATCAGCGCGCGGAACTGGCTGACGGCGGCCAGGAAGCCGATCAAGTAGAGGGCGGCGACCAGCCGTTGGAAGACCAGCCGCCCGAGCCAGTACTCGGGTGCCGCGAACCACTCCACGCCGGCTGCTCCTCCCACGCCTTCCGGGGGTCATGCCTACCACCCGGCGGCGGCGGGGCGGGCTGCGGCGAGCGGCGGGCGGCGCCGGGTTCAACCACTCGGCGCACCCGGCGCACGGCCCTCGCCGCACTCCCGGGCCGAGCGCCGGATGCCCCTCCCGGTGAGGGTGGGGCCTGGACGGGACGTCATACCCCTCGCGTCCGCCGCCCCGGCTGTGATGCCATACCCCGTACAGCACCAATACCGGGAGATACTCATGACCGCTGCACCGGGACAGTCCCGTCCCTCCGACTCCACCGCTCCTCAACTGCTCGCACACGGCTCGGACCCCGCCCGCCCGAGGATCAGCGGTGCCGCCTGGGCCGCACTCGCCGTCGTCTACGTCGTCTGGGGTTCCACCTATCTGGCGATCCGAATAACCGTCGAGACCGTCCCGCCGTTCCTCTCGGCGAGTGCCCGGTTCGTCGTGGCGGCCCTGCTGCTGGCCCTTCTGCTGGCGTGGCGGCAGGGCCCCGGCGCATTGAGGGTGAACGCCCCTCAGCTCGGCTCGGCGGCACTGGTGGGAGTGATGCTGCTGCTCGGCGGCAACGGCCTGGTGGTGCTGGCGGAGCAGTCCGGGGTGCCGTCCGGGCTCGCCGCGCTGCTGGTGGCGGCCGTGCCGCTCTGGGTGGTGCTGCTGCGCCGCGCGACCGGCGGGCACACCTCGGGGGCCACCGTCGCGGGTGTGCTGGTCGGCCTGCTCGGGCTCGTGGTGCTGACGGTGCCGGGGCTGAGCGGCGACGTGAGACTGAGCGGGCTGCTCATGGTCATCGGTGCCACCCTGTCCTGGTCGAGCGGCTCCTTCCTGGCGAGCCGGCTGCCGCTGCCCGCCAACCCGTTCACCGCCAGCGTGTACGAGATGCTGGCCGGCGGGCTGGCCTGTCTGCCGGTGGCCGCGGCCAAGGGCGAGCTGCACCGGCTGGACCTGTCGGCGGTCTCGACCGGCTCCTGGCTGGCACTCGGCTACCTGGTCGTCTTCGGCTCGCTGGTCGCCTTCAGCGCGTACGCCTGGCTGCTCCAGTCGGCCCCGCTGCCGCTGGTCGCGACCTATGCGTACGTGAACCCGGTGGTGGCCGTCTTCCTCGGCTGGCTGATCCTCTCCGAGCCGCTGAGCCTGCCGATCGTGCTGGGCGGGGCGATCGTGGTGGGCGGGGTTTTCCTGGTGGTCCGCAGCGAACGGTGAATCAGCCCCGAAATGAGCGAGCACGTTGACGGGTAGTCATCGCATTTCGCCCGGACACCGGATCAGGCGCCATTTCGAGGGCCGTTCCAGGAATCCTTCCGAGAACCAGAGGAGACGCCCGGTGAACCACCCCGCATTCGAGACCTGCAGCGTCGAGCGGGCGGCGGTGGTCCGCGCCCCCGACGGTGCGACCGTCCGGCCGCTGGCCGCCCTGGCGGGCCAGGGCAGTCTGGCTCAGTTCGAGCTGCCGCCCGGCGGGGTCACGGCGGCGGTCTCGCACGCCACCGTCCAGGAGATCTGGCACGTCACCCAGGGCACCGGGCGGATCTGGCGGCGCCAGGACGGCCGCGAGGGGGTAACCGAGCTGCGGCCGGGGACGGTGCTGACGGTCCCTCTCGGCACCGCCTTCCAGTTCCGGGCCCATCCGGACTCCCCGCCGCTGCAGATCACCGCCGTCACCATGCCGCCCTGGCCGGACGACGACGCCGAGGCCCGGCCGGAGCAGGGCCCCTGGACGGCGAGCCTCGCCCACTGAGCCGGTCCACCGCCCCCGGCCGCCTGTTGAACGCTTAACGGCCTCATGTCCAACTTATCCCGGCTATCCGCATAGATTCTTCACAAGGTGATCCGTTGTTCGAGCAGTCTCATCCTGGTGGTTTAATTCTTGACGCCAACTCGGCGCGGACGTTTGACTCCCCCCTCAGCCGCGACGGTGCGGCGCACTCAGGGAGGCACCACCCCAATGAACGCTTTGACGCGTCGGATCATCGTCGGCACCGCCGTTGCGTCGATGGCGCTGTCGCTGACCGCCTGCGGCCAGAACGGCAGCAGCGCGAGCTCGGCTTCCGGCAACCAGACCGTCGGTCTGCTGCTGCCCGAGCGGGCCTCGTCCACCCGGTACGAGGCCTTCGACAAGCCGCTCATCGAGGCATCGATCGCCGGCCTGTGCACCAAGTGCCAGGTCGACTACGCCAATGCCGAGGGCAACGAGCAGACCCAGAAGCAGCAGTTCGACGACATGCTGAGCAAGGGCACCAAGGTCATCATCCTCGACCCGGTGAACGGCAAGGGCACGGCTTCCTGGGTCCAAGAGGCGAACGCCAAGGGCACCAAGGTCATCTCGTATGACCGCCTGGCCAGCGGAAACGTCACGGCATACGTGGCCTACGACTCCGAGCGGGCCGGCGAGCTCCAGGGGCAGGCCCTGCTGGACGCACTCGGCTCCAAGGCGTCCAACGCCAATATCGTCATGATCAACGGCGCCGAGGTCGACCCGAACGCCGCCCAGTTCAAGGCCGGCGCGCACAAGATGCTCGACGGCAAGGTCAAGAAGATCGCCTACGAGCAGTCCGGCGAGTGGAAGCCCGACCTCGCCGCCCAGAAGATGAACGAGGCGATCCAGCGCCTCGGCAAGGACGGCTTCCAGGCCGTCTACGCCGCCAACGACGGCATGGCCACCTCGATCATCGGCGCGCTCCAGTCCGCCGGGATCAAGGTCCCGGTCGGCGGGCAGGACGCCTCGCTCGACGCCATCCGCCGGGTGGTCGCGGGCGAGCAGGCGTACACCATCTACAAGCCGTTCCGGCCGGAGACGGACGCCGTCGCCAACCTCGCCGTCTACCTGCTCAAGGGCCTTGACGTCACCTCGGTGGCCACCACGGTGACCATCAGCGACGGCAACCGGATCCCCTCGACGCTGCTCACCCCGCTGATCGTGACCAAGCAGAACGTCGAGGACACCGTGGTCGCCGGTGGTCTCTACAAGGCCGCCGACATCTGCGTCGACAAGTACGCGGACGCCTGCAGCTCGGCCGGAATCAAGTAGCGGCTCCCGGGCCCGCAGGGCGGCGACCCGGCGGGCCCGGGAACGGCCGTCCACAGGCCCTCCGGGGACGGCGGCGCGGAACCACGAAGGGGCTTCTGCCCGGAGCCCGGCACCGTCCCGCGTCACCGAGGCAACGCCCGTCCTGCGGCCGGGCCGGGGAGGCGGCTCGCGTCCCGGGGGCGCCGGCGGGACTCGACCAGGTCGCTGACCGTCGTCGCACCCGGCGGGCGCCTGCCGGACATCCGGCCGGGCCGGGTGCCCTGGCGTCGTACCCGCCCCGTAGGCTGGCGCCGCCGGTCGCCTGGGGGCGGCGGCGAGGCGGGACGGAGGGTGGGCGATGGCTCGTTGGGCGCTGGTGGTCGAGGAGAACACCGGGAGCGGGGAGAACATGATCTGGGCTCCCCGGGTGCTCACCGAGGTCGAGGGAACGCGTGAGCAGGCGATGGCGGAGCTGCGCAAGCTCGTGCCCGGCTACACGCCCAGCCATCCGATGATGGCCAAGCAGCGCACCCTCTACCGGGACAGCGACAGCTATCTGCTGGTCTCCCGGGGCGTCACACGCACCTTCCACACCGTGTTCAGGGTCTGGGAGGTGCTCTGGGACAGCGAGCGTCCGGAGATCCAGCGGCAGCGCCTGGACGAAGAGCCGGCCGACTGACGTAGCGGCGTGCGGGTGGAACCGCTCCGGCGCCCCCGGCGGTGGTTCACACGACGTGCCCACCGGCTGCTCGGCACCGGCCGATCCCGGGCCGCACTACGTCAGGTCCGTGGGAATGCCCGGGCCGCGCTCCTCGTTCGGACCGGCATCGCTCCGCGCCGATCCAGCTGAAGGGCAGTCAGTTCCATGCGCGCACTTGTGGCAGATCACTCCGCCGTTGGCCGACTGAGGCTCACCGAGGCGCCCGACCCGGTGCCGGGCCCGGACGAGGTGCTGGTCCGGGTCGCGGCCTTCTCGCTCAACTTCGGCGAGCTCCCGAAGGCCGACGGCCGCACCCCGGACGGAACGATCCCCGGCTGGGACGCCGCCGGGGTGGTCGAGCGGGCCGCCGCCTCCGGGCGCGGTCCCGAGGCCGGCGAGCGGGTCGCCGCCTTCAGGCTGTCGGGGGCCGGCTGGGCCGAGCTCCGGACCGCCCACATCGACGACGTGGCCGTGCTGCCGGACGACGTGACGTTCAGCCAGGCCGCCACTCTGCCCACCGCGGCGGTGACCGCGCTGCGCGCCCTGCACAAGGGCGGGCTCACGGCCGGGAAGCGGGTCGCGGTCACCGGTGCCTCCGGCGGGGTCGGCAACTTCGCGGTCCAGCTCGCCCACCTGGCCGGGGCCGAGGTGTACGCGCTGGTCGGCAGCAAGGCCCGGGGCGAAGGCCTGGCCGAGCTCGGCGCCGACCATGTGGTCACCGACCCCGAGGAGATCGACCGGCCCATCGACCTGGTGCTCGACAACGTCGGCGGCCCGGTGCTCACCGGTCTGCTCGGCCGGCTCGCCGAGCACGCGGTGGTGGTCTCGGTCGGCGCGGCCTCGGGCGAGCCGAGCCAGTTCACGTCGTACCAGCTGATCGCCGGTGAGATCTCGCTGCTGGGCTTCCGCCACGGCGGCAACGCCGGCCCCGACCTCACCGAACTGACCCGGCTGGTCTCGGCCGGCCGCCTGCAGACCCCCGTCGACTGGGAGAGCGACTGGTCCAAGGCGGGCGAGGCCGCGCTGGCCCTGCTCGACCGCCGTATCCGCGGCAAGGCGGTCCTGACGATCGGCTGATCCGCCTGGCCGGCTGTACGGCGCCTCGGGCACTCGGGCACTCGGGCGCCGTACGGCCGGCGGGCGGCGGGCGGGGGCGCGCCCCGGGCCGGTCGTACGGGCGGCACGCCGGTCGGGCTACTGCCTAGGGCCCACGGCCTGGCCCGCCTTGGCCCAGTTGCCGTGCAGCCGGTCCAGGTAGGACTGGGCCAGCGAGCCCGGGGTCGTGCCCCGGGCGAAGGCCAGCATGTTCCCGGCCCCGGCGTTGTACCCGAGCGCCAACAGCTCGTCCTTGGTGTACGAGGCGGACCAGTGGGACGGGAGCTGTTCGGCCAGGTCGTGCAGGTACCAGGCGGCGGCCTCCACGGCGAGATCCGGGTGGTCGGGCAGCTCCTCCCAGCTGCGGCCGGCGAAGTCCCGGCCCTGCTTGGTGTCGTCGAAGGCGGCCCGGTGCATGTTGGCGATCCCGAAGGCGGAGTCCGGCTTGAGTCGCTGCCAGGCACGTTCCAGCGCGGGGTTGTGCGGTTTGTACGACTCGTTGTAGAGGATCGCCATCAGCAGCTGCGGATTGACACCGGCCCGGCCCGCGGAGGCGCGGACCTGCTCGGTGTAGTCCGCCGGGTCGTAGGAGCCGCTGCCCGTCCCCGGGGTGGACGGCCCGTCGGCGGGCGTCCCGGCCTCGCTCGGCTCCGCCGTCGGTGGCGGGGGCGCACTCGCTCCCGCCACCGGCCGCTGGGACACGGAGGCCGGCCCGGGTCGCCCCGGGTCGTGCCCACCGCGGACCAGCAGCCCGATCGCCACCGCGGCGGCCGCCACGACCAGTACCCGGGTGAACCCGGTGCGCCCACTCATCAGATGCCTCCCCGCTGCCAACGCGTCACCGATCGTCATGGTGCCGGACCCGGCCCGAACAGGCGACCGAGGCGTTGGCGATACCGGACGGCGGCAGCGGGTCAGCCGAGGTCGCGGCGGTTCAGACCGGCCAGGCCGGCGGCCGCGAGGCCGGCGGCGACCGCGGTGAGCCAGAGCAGCGGCTGCGCCGAGACGGTGCCGCCGGGCAGGTGCGGCAGGTGGGTGAAGGGCGAGAGGTCGAGGATCGGACGGCCGAGCCTGAGCACCGGGCCGAGCCAGCCGATCACCAGGAAGGCGGCCGGCATCCCCCAGCCCGCCGAGGTCCACCGGGGACACAGCCCGAAGACCGCCAGCACGGCGGCCGCCGTCAGCCACACCGCGGGCAGTTGGACCAGGGCGCCGCCGACCAGGGCACCGAGCCGTCGGGGAAGGTCGCCCAGGGTCGCGCCCGCCGTCAGCCCGGCGGCCAGTCCGCCGGTGGCGAGCAGGACGGCCGAGCCGAGCAGCGCGAACAGCAGGTGCCCGCCTGCCCAGGCCGACCGGGAGACCGCGCCCGCCAGCACCGGTTCCGCGCGTCCCGCGGTCTCCTCGCCGCGCAACCGCTGTACGCACTGGACCGCGTAGACCGCGGCGACCATGCCGAACAGGCCCAGGATGGTCGCCAGGTAGGCGTCCGCGAAGTCACCTCGGCCTCCGATCCGGTGCAGGATGTCGCCCACCTGCCGGTTGTCGCCGACCAGGGTGGCCGCCCCCTTCGCCACCGAGCCGAAGACCGCACCCGCCACCGCGAAACCGGCACACCAGCCGCACAGGGTCGCACTCTGCAGCCGCCGGGCGAGGGCTAGTTGGCTGCGGAGCGCAGGTGCGGCGCTCGCCGGTCCCGGGCGCCTGGGCAGCAGTCCGGCGCCCAGGTCGCGCCGGCCGACCAGCACGTACGCCGCTGCGGCCAGGGCGCAGGCCGCGAGCAGCCCGAGCGCGACGGCCCACCAGCGGTCGTCCGCGAACGGCCGAACCTGTTCGGACCAGCCGAGCGGGGAGAGCCAACTCAGCCAGTGCGTACGGGAGTCGGAGTCACCGGCCGCGCGCAGCACGAAGGAGAGGCCGAGAGCGGCGGACGCGGTGCCGCTGGTGGCCCGTCCGGTCTCGACGGCCTGGGCGGCCACGGCGGCGAGGGCGGCGAAGACCAGCCCGGTGGCGGCCAGCGCGGACCCGAACGCCAGTGCGCCGCCCACGGGTTGACCGAGCGCTGCGAGGCCCGCGGTGACCAGGGCGGCCAGCAGCAGGTCCGCGAGCAGTGCGGTCAGCAGCGCGGCGGTGAGCGGGGCCCGGCGGCCGACCGCCCCGGCGCCGACCAGTTCGAGCCGCCCGTCCTCCTCGTCGGCCCTGGTGTGCCGGACCACCAGCAGGATGCTCATCAGTCCGGCGAGCGCCGCCCCGAACGCGCCCATCCGCCAGGCCGTCAGACCGCCGACACCGGCGTCGTACACCGTGCCGTAGAGCGCGCGCAGCGAGCCGTTGGCGTTCATGCCGCGCGCGAACTGCTCCCGGGCCGAGGCCGTGCCGTAGAGCTTGCCGAGGCTGTAGCCGGTGGAGATCGTCGTGGCGGCGATGGCGTAGACCCAGGCGGGGAGCATGATCCGGTCCCGGCGCAGCGCGAGCCGGAGCAGGGTGCCGGTGCCCGCGAGGCCGTTCATGACGCCACCCGCGCGTTCTCGTCCGCCTCGGTGGTGCCGTCCGTCTGGTAGTGGCGCAGGAACAGTTCCTCCAGCGTCGGCGGGCGGCTGACCAGCGAGCGCACCCCGGCCGCCGTCAACCCGCGCAGCAGCAGGTCCAGTTGCCCGGTGTCCACCTGGCAGCGCACCCGGCTGCCCTGGATCTCCAGGCCGTGCACCCCGGGCAGGGCGGCCAGCTCGGCCGGTACGGTGGCCAGTTCGGCCTCGACGGAGGTGCGGGTGAGGTGGCGCAGCTCGGCCAGTGTGCCGCTCTCCACGGTGCGGCCCGCACGGATGATGCTCACCCGGTCGCAGAGCGCCTCGACCTCGGACAGGATGTGGCTGGAGAGCAGGACGGTGCGTCCGCGTTCGCGCTCCTCGATCACGCAGGAGCGGAAGACCTCCTCCATCAGCGGGTCGAGGCCCGAGGTCGGCTCGTCCAGGATGAGCAGCTCGGCCTCGGAGCAGAAGGCGGCGATCAGGGCGACCTTCTGCCGGTTGCCCTTGGAGTAGCTGCGGCCCTTCTTGGTGGGGTCGAGCTCGAAGCGTTCCAGCAGTTCGGTGCGGCGGGCCGGGTCCGGTCGGCCGCGCAGTCGGCCGAGCAGGTCGATGGTCTCGCCGCCGGTGAGGTTGCGCCAGAGCGTGACGTCCCCGGGGACGTAGGCGAGTCGGCGGTGTAGCTCGACGGCGTCGTGCCAGGGGTCGCCGCCGAGCAGACGGGCAGTACCGGAGTCGGCCCGCAGCAGGCCGAGCAGGACCCTGATGGTCGTGGACTTCCCGGCGCCGTTGGGCCCGAGGAAGCCGTGCACCTCGCCCTGGGCGACCGTGAGGTCGAGTCCCTCCAGGGCGCGCGTCCGGCCGTAGGTCTTCACCAGGCCGGACGCCGTGATGGCGGTCGTCATGTCGCTCACGGTACTCTTGTTTCACAAAATCGTGAATATTCTGAACTTCATGGGTCGGGAAGACTTCCGCGGCCGCGGCCGTCACGACCGCGCCGGCGGTTTGGGATGATGCGGCGGTGATCACGGAGTCGGCGGGAGATGCCATGCAGGCGCGGGACGGGCAGGGACGGGACGAGCAGGCCGTCGCCGCCTTCATCGAACGGTTCGCCAGCGTGCTCAGCGACGCGGGCTTCCCCCGGATGCCCGCGCGGATCTTCACCGCCCTGCTGGCCACCGACTCCGGCCGGCTGACCGCGGCCGAACTGGCCGAACTCCTCCAGGTCAGCCCGGCGGCGGTCTCCGGCGGCGTCCGCTACCTGATCCAGCTCAACCTGGTCAGCCGCGAGCGCGACCCCGGCTCGCGCCGCGACCGCTACCGGGTGCACGACGACGTCTGGTACGAGGCCTCCGTGCGCCGCGACCAGATGCTGGTGCGCTGGGAGAGCAGCCTGCGGGAGGGCATCGCCGCGCTCGGCCCGGACAGCCCGGCGGGGACGCGGATGGCGGAGTCACTGGAGTTCTTCGAGTTCATCCGCGGCGAGTTGCCCGCCATGCTGGGCCGCTGGCACGCCCGCCGCGCCGCGCTCCGCGCGGAGCGCGGGCAGGAGGAGTAGCGGGAGCGGCGGCAACAGCAGGGGCAGGAACGGTGGCGGAGGCGGAAGGGTGGCGGAGGGCGGTCGAGCCGGGTGCGCCCAGCCACTTGTCAACCTTGCCCCATTTGGGTTTATATGGCCGATATATACGGTTTGGGAGGGAAGACCGCGCACAGCGGAGAAAGGCCCCGCACCCAGCACCATCCACGTACTCGCCGGCGAGTGGGTGGGCCCTCGAGCCGGGAGGGCAGGTCATGTATCTGCAGCTGTCATCGCACCGGGAGGACGGCTGGTCGGTCGTACGCGTGGCGGGTGAACTCGACATCGCCACCGCTGAGCAGCTGCGTCTGCAGGTCAGCGGAGTCCTCGCCCGTCGCGGCCCGCGGGCACGGGTGATCGCCGACCTTTCCGAACTCGAGTTCTGCGACGCCTGCGGCGCCTCCGCGCTCATCGACGCCTACCACACCGCGCGGCGCCACGGAGGCCGGTTCTGCCTGGTGGTGCCCGACGGTCGGGTGCTGCGCCTGCTGCGGCTGACCGGCCTCGACCGGCTGCTGCCGGTGTTCCCGACGGTCCGCGAGGCCCTCTTCCGAGCGACCGTAGCCGACCTGGTACCGCTGCCCGGCTCGCTCCTGCCGCTTCCCGCTGGCGGGCCCGCTCCCGCCCTGTCACCGGACCCCGCCGCGGCACCCGCGGCCGCCACCGAGCCACCGCTGACGGCACCCCCGATGCACACCGCCCAGCTCGCGTAGCGGCCCCGCGAGCCCCGACCCCGAGCCGCCACCGCCGAACCACCCAGGGAAAGGCAGGCGCCATGATCACCGAACTGGCCGTGGAACGAGTCGAATTCACCTGCGGGCGCTGCTGGCATGCCTGGAGCGCCGACTACGACGTGCAGCACTACCGGGACGACGACGGCGCCGACTGGGAGTACTTCTCCCTCGACGGCATTCCGGTCGCCTCTCCGTACTCGGCCGACGGCGCGCCCGCCTGCCCCGAGTGCCACCGCCACTGGGTCGGCCACCTCGCCGCCCGCCGGCTCATCCCGCTCCCGAGCGACGAGCCCGCCAGGCCGCGCACCGGCGTCACCGGCGACCCGACGCTGCACCGACCCGAACGCCACTTCGCGCCACCGATCCCCGTGGCCTCGCACCAGCTGCCGGCCCATCAGCACCCGGCGGCGGTCCGGCACGAGCCCCTCGGGCTCTGACACCGTCCTGGCATCGAGCAGGTCCAGGTACCGAATTCGTTGAAGTGCTGAGTACGTCCGAGTACTGAACCCGTCCGAGTCCGCTCGGAAGGGCGGTGTCACCGCGCTGCCCGGAACAGGGGTTTCGTCGGGCGGCCCGGCGGACCATCCACACCACCGCCCACGGTCGGATGCCGACCGAGGACGGCCGACAACCCGGAGGCGGTCCCACAGCCGGCGGCGGCGGATGCGACGATGGTCGGCATCGTGACGACCTGGCAGCTCCGCACCATCCGCGCCGTGGTCTTCGCCACCCTGTGCGTGGCGATGTCCGCCACCGCGCACCTGAGCATGTCCGCGGCCGGGATCTCCGCCTGGGCCCTGCTCGCCGCCTTCGCCGGCACGGCCGCGGTCACCTGGCTGCTGGCCGGGCAGCGCCGCGGACCGGCGGTGATCAGTCTGTGGATGATGGCCGCTCAGACCTGCCTGCACCTGCTCTTCGAGCGCGGCTCACCGATGAGCACGGGCGCCTCGGCCGGGCGGGCGCACACGGCGGTCGACTGGACCCGGCTGCTGCTCTGCACCTCGGACGGCGTCCCGGCGGGCGTCCAGCCCCTGGAGCTGGCGCGGTCGGCGGGCCTGGATCCCGACGCCATGTCGGCCACCGGCCTGCCCCAGTCGATCCCGGGGATGTCGATGCCCGGGATGTCGATGACCGGCGCGCCGACGCCTGACACGCCGCTCTCCGGTATTCCGATGGCGCACGGGCTCTCGACCGGCATGTTCCTCGCCCACCTGCTCGCGGGCCTCGCCTGCGCGCTGCTGCTCTGGCGCGGCGAAGCGGCGGTGGCCGGCCTGTTCGAGCTGGTGTGGACGCTGGCGACCGTCCTGGTGCCGCTGCTCCTGCTGTTCGTACCGCGCAGCCCGGAGCCGTCCGCTCCCGGAGTTCTGACGCTCCGTCGGGCCGGGCGGCTCAGGTCGGCACTGCTCACCCATGCCGTCGTCCGGCGCGGGCCACCGGCCGTCCCTGCCGTGCCCAGCGCCCGCCTCGCCTGAGCCCGGGACGTCCGACCCGACGTCCGCTCGGCAGCGGCGGGCAGGTCGCCCCCGCGTGCCCCGCCCCGCCCCGGGGCGGACGCGAGGGCCGGCCCGCACCACCACGACGGACCACGGACCGGGCCCGGGCAGCTGCTCCGGGCACTCCTCGGGCTCCGCCCCCCTCCGGGCGGCGGAGGCGGGTCCTCGGCGTGCCGTGGTGACGGGCGCCCACCTCGCGGTACCGCCGTGCGGTACCGCGATCACTCCCTGCCCTCAGGACACGCCATGACCTCAGGACACCCCGTACACGGCGGACGGTCCGCCGAAACCCTCGACGCCCGGGCCACCGGGACGGCGGCCGCCTGCTCACGCCGTCCGGGCCTGGTCGCCCTCGTCGGCGGCGAGCCGGCCCAGCAGCCGGTCCACCAGTCCCGCGGACCACTCCGGGGACGGGCCCTGTGCCCCGGCGGTCAGCGCCCGGAGCCGATGGGCAACCGCCAGCCAGTCCCGGCAGTCGGCGCACCGCTCCTCGTGCTCGTCGAGGCCAGCACCGCCGGCCACGACGTCCGTACGCTCGCCGTCGAGGCGGGCGGACACCGCGGTTCGGTACTCGGCGCAGATCATGCCGCCATGCTCTCCTACTCGACCATGTGTGCGGTAGCGCCCAGGACGGTGGCCGCAGCGGATGGCGCGGCCACCCTGGCCGGGAAGTCGGGGGTGCGCCGTGGATGACGAGCAGCTGACCACCGTGGCGCTGCGCGCGCGCAGCGGCCGGCCCGCCGACATCGAGGCCTTCGTCCGGGCCACCCAGCGGGACGTCTGGCGGTTCGTCGCGCATCTCACCGACGTCCAGTCGGCGGACGACCTCGCCCAGGAGACCTTCCTGCGGGCGCTGCGCAGCCTGCCCGGTTTCGCCGGGCGTTCCTCCGCCCGGACCTGGCTGCTGTCCATCGCCCGCAGGGTGGTGGTGGACCGCTACCGCAGCGCGGCGGCCCGGCCCCAGTGCGCGGCGGTACCGGACTGGCAGGCCGCTGCCGAGCAGCAGCAACGGCCCGACGAGGTACCGCGGTTCGAGAACGAGGTGGTGCTGAGCGACCTGCTGGACCGGGTGCCCGCACAGCGGCGCGAGGCCTTCGTCCTCACCCAGGTCGTCGGGCTCAGCTACGCCGAGGCGGCGGCGGTGTCCGGCTGCCCGGTGGGCACCGTACGGTCCCGGGTCGCCCGGGCGCGGGACGAGCTGGTGGCGCTGCTGCGTTCGGCCGAGAGCGACCGGGCCACGAGCGGACCGGCGGCAGGGACGGCCGGGCTCGGCAGAGCGGGGACGCGGCGTGGCGGCGGGCGGACGCTGTGGGCCGGGCGGGAGCGCCCCGCGGCGCTGGCGGGCTGACGGCCGGTCCGGTTCCGTCGGCCTTGGCCTCAGCCTCGGGCCCGGCTCCTGCTCCTGCTCCTGCTCCTGCTCCTGCTCCTGCTCCTGCTCCTGCTCCTGCTCCTGCTCCTGCTCCTGCTCCGACCACGGCGAAGGCGGCCGTCCGCGTGCCCGAAAATCACGAATCTGTTCGGGAACTCGCGGTGGCCGCCGCCCGACTGCTGTGACGGACGCCGTCACCCGACGGCGTCCGTCACCGTGGAGGGAGGGGCGCGCATGCCCCCACGAAAGCCGGGAGTCCGCCCGGTCCCGGGCCCGCGCCGGTCCCCCGGCGACGGCCCGGCGCCGGGCTCAGCCGTCGCGGCGCCGGCGACGGACCGGTGGAGCCTGGTGGTCGTCGCCGGTCTGCTGTCCTTCGTGGCGATGCTCGACATGAACATCGTCAACCTCGCCGTCTCCTCGCTCTCCCACGGCTTCCGGGTCTCCGTCGAGACCGCCCAGTGGGCCGTGCTCGGGTACCAGCTGCCCGTGGTCGCCCTGCTGCTGCCGGCCGGCCAGTGGCTGGACCGAACCGGGCTGCGGCCCGCACTGCTCTGTGCGACCTGCGGCTTCGCGCTGGGCAGCGCGGCCTCGGCGGCCGCGCCCTCGGTGCTCTGGCTGATCGGGGCCCGGATGGTGCAGGGGGCCTTCGGCGCGGTGCTGTTCGTCCTGATGCCGGTGCTGGCCGCCCGGTCGGTCCGCCCCGAGCTGCGCGGCCGGGCGATGAGCGTGCCCGCCACCCTCGGTCCGCTCGGCGCGGTCACCGGGCCGGCACTGGGCGGGCTGCTGCTGGACCACTTCGGCTGGCGGGCGATCTTCCTGGTCAAGCTCCCGGTCTGTCTGGCCGCACTGCTGATCGCCCGTCGCAGCGCTCCGGCGGGCGGCACGCTGCGCCCGCCCGACCGGCGCACCCTCGCCGACGCCGGGCTGGCCGGCGGTGCCGTGGCCGCGGTGCTGCTAGCACTCAGCCTCTCCCCCGGCTCGCCGCTCTGGCTGCTGCCGGCGCTGCTCGCCGTACCGCTCACCGTCCGCTGGCTGCGCGGAGCCGCCGGCCGGCGGGTCACCGGCGTGCTGCGCGACGCGGGTACGTACGGGATCCACGCCGCGGTACTGGCGCTGGCGGCGGGCTTCGCAGCGATGCACTACCTGGTCGCGCTGCACCTCCAGCGGGACGACGCGGCCGGCGCCACCACGACGGGACTGACCCTGCTCTGCTTCCCGGCCGCCATGGGCCTGGCCGGGCCGCTGGGCGGACGGCTGGCCGACCGCTTCGGCCCGCGCGCGCCGGCCGCCGGCGGGGCCGCGCTGACCGCCGCCGGCCTGCTGCTGCTGGTACCGCTCGGGGACGGCTGGACACCGGCCGACCTCGCCTGGCGGCTGGCCCTCGCCGGATTCGGCACCGGACTGTACGGCGGCCCGGTGCAGGCCCTGGTGATGAGCGCCGCACCACCGGACCGGATGGCCACGGCGGGCTCGGCGGTGCAGCTCTCCCGCAGCCTCGGGTTCACCCTCGGACCCGCGCTGGCCACCGCCGTCTGGGCCCTCGGGGGTGCTGACCGCGGCGGCGTACGGGCCGGGCTGGCGCTGGCGACGGCCGGTGCCGGTGCGGCGGCGGCCCTGCTGCTCCGGTCCGCGCCGTGCCAGGTCCGGCAGCGATGACGCCGCAGGAACCGGCCCCACCCGACCTCCCGGTCCGCCTGACGCCCGGTCCGGCAGCCAACTCGCAGCAAGGAGCAGCCATATGTGCGGCATCACCGGCTGGGCGTCCTTCCGCCCAGGAGCCCAGGACGCCCACGCCCCGAACGCCCACGACCCGCTCACTCGTGACCCGCGCACCGCCGCGCGGCAGGCCCGCACCATCGCGGCGATGACCGCCACCATGGCCCGCCGCGGCCCCGATGCCGGAGGCGTCTGGCTCGGCGCGCACGCGGCCCTGGGACACCGCAGACTCGCCGTACTCGACCTGGCCGGCGGCGTCCAGCCGATGGCGGACCGCCCCGAGCGGCCCGGCGTGGTCCTCAGCTACAGCGGCGAGGTCTACAACCACCACCGGCTTCGTGCCGAACTCCGTTCGCTCGGGCACGAGTTCCGCACCCGCAGTGACACCGAGGTGGTCCTGCACGGCTACCGGCAGTGGGGCGAGGGCATCGCCGACCGGCTGGAGGGCATGTACGCCTTCGCGGTCTGGGACGAGCACCTCGGCCGGCTATTGCTGGTCCGCGACCGGTTGGGCGTCAAACCGCTGTTCTGGGCCGGGATCGACGGCGGCGCCGCGTTCGGCTCCGAGCCCAAGGCCCTGTTCGCACACCCCGAGCTGAGCCCCCGGGTGGACGCGGACGGGCTGCGCGAGGCGTACAGCCTGCTGTTCAACACCGGCCCGACGCTCTGGGCCGGTGTGCGCGAGGTGCCGCCCGGCCACCTGCTAGTGGTCGACCGTGAGGGCGTACGGGAGCGTCGGTACTGGGAACTGACGGCCCGGCCGCACACCGACACCCTGCCCGAGACCGTCGAACAGGTACGCCTGCTGGTGCACCGGGCCGCGCGCGCCCAGCTGGAGGCGGACGTCCCGGTGTGCAGCCTGCTCTCCGGCGGCCTGGACTCGACCGTCATCACCGCGCTCGCCGCCGACGAACTGCGCTCCGCCCGGGGCCCGGAGCAACGGCTGCGCTCGTACGCCGTCGACTACAGCGACCAGGCGGAGTCCTTCACCGGCGACGTGCTGCGCACCGGCCACGACACCCCGTACGCGGCCGAGGCGGGCCGGTTCATCGGCACCGACCACAGCACGGTGGTGCTCGACCCGCGTGCGCTGCTCGATCCGGAGCACCGCCGCGCGGTGGTGGTCGCCCGGGACTCCCCGATCGGGGTCGGGGACATGGACACCTCGCTCTACCTGCTGTTCGGCGAGATCCGGCGGCACTCCACCGTCGCGCTCTCCGGTGAGGCGGCCGACGAGGTCTTCGGCGGCTACCCGTGGTTCCACAGCCCGGCCGCGCTGGCAGCCGGGACCTTCCCCTGGCTGCTGGTCACCGGCGACGAGGCTGCGATGCCGCTCGCCCCGGAACTCGCCGCCGAGCTGCGGATCGGCGAGTTCCGCGACGCCGGCTACCGCCAGGCCCTGGCCGCCGTACCGCACCTGACGGACGAGGACCCGGCGGAGTACCGCCGGCGCGAGCTCCAGCATCTCTCACTGACCCGCTGGCTGAGTCAACTGCTGCACCGCAAGGACCGGTTGAGCATGACCCAGGGGCTGGAGGTCCGAGTGCCCTACTGCGACCACCGGTTGGTCGAGTACGTCTTCAACACGCCCTGGACGATGAAGAGTCACGATGGCCGGGAGAAGAGCCTGCTGCGTGACGTCGGCACCGGGATCGCGCCGCACTCGGTGCTGCACCGGCCCAAGAACCACTACCCGACCACCCACCACCCCGAGTACACCCGGGGGCTGCAGCGGCTCGCCCGCGAGGCCCTGGACCTGGCGGCGGTGCGCGAGCTCGCCGACGCCGCCGCGCTCAAGCCCGCCCTGGACGCCGAGCAGCTGTCCTGGGGGATGCGCCTGCGCCTGGAACGGGTGGTGGACCTCTCGCTCTGGCTCGACCACCACCGGCCGGCACTCGCCCTCTGACCCGTCCCGCTCTCCACCGACCCCCGCTTCGAAGGGCCGACCCGATGACCCCGCCCGACCCCCGCCCCGCCGCCGATCCGCCGCGCTGCCCGCTCGGCCACGGCACCGGGCCCGTACCGCTGTACGGGCGCGAGTACAAGCGCGACCCGTACCCGCTCTACCGCGAGCTGCGCGAAGCCGGCCCGGTGCACCGGGTGCGGTTCCCCAGCGGCATAGCGGCCTGGCTGGTGACCGGCTACCGGGCCGCGCAGCAGGCGCTGGGCGACCCGCGCCTGGGCAAGAACCACGCCCTCGGCAACGACGGCTGGCGCAGGCTCGCCTCGATCATGCCCGAGCCCCAACACTCCCAGCTCCAGGTGCACCTGCTGCACCAGGACCCGCCCAAGCACACCGTGATGCGCCGCCTGGTGCTGGACGCCTTCGCCCCCCGCCGGATCGACTCCCTACGGCCGCGCTTCCAGCAACTGGCCGACGCCCTGGTGGACGCCCTGCCCGAGCACGGCGGCGCGGACCTGATCGCCGGCTTCGCGGCGCACTTCCCGTTCCGGGTACTGGCCGAGGTCATCGGTCTCCCCCCGGAGTTGGCGCGGCGCTTCGACCGCGACTGGGGCAAGGTGGTGCAGCCGGTCGGACCGCACGATCCCGCCCGGCCCGCGTACGAGGCCCGGCTGCGCGCGCTCCAGGGCTACATCACCGATGTGGTCGAGGCCAAGCGCGCCCAGGCCGGGGACGACCTGCTCGGGCGGCTGGTCGCTGCCCGGGACGACGGGGAGCTCAGCCAGGAGGAGCTGGACTCCATGGTCTTCCAGCTGCTGGTGGCCGGCCAGGAACCGGTCACCAACCAGATCAGCACCATGCTGATGACCCTGCTGCGCCACCCCGAGCAGCTGGACCGGCTGCGCCGCGAACCCGCGCTGCTGCCCCGAGCAGTGGAGGAACTCCTCCGCTACGACGGCGCGTTCGAGCTCACCACCTGGCGCTTCTTCGCCGAGGACAGCGAGCTGCACGGCACCCGGATCCCCGCCGGCGACTCGGTGATCGTCTCGCTCTGCGCGGCCAACCGCGACCCCGGGCACTTCCCCGAGGCCGACACCCTCGACTTCGACCGCACCCCCAACCAGCACCTGTCCTTCGGCCACGGGATCCACTTCTGCCCCGGTGCCGCCCTCGCCCGTGCCGAACTCCAGATCGCCCTCGGCACGCTGCTCGCCCGGCTGCCCGGCCTGCGTCCGGCGGTGGACGAGTCCGAGATCGAGTGGATTCCCGCCGTCCTCGCCCGCGGGGTCGACCGGCTCCCGGTGGCCTACGACAAGCGCGACTGACCGCACACCTCCTTCCGTTCCGATCCGTTCCATCGCGTCCGGGCTCCACCGCCAGACGCCGGGACGCCATACCGCCATGCCCTCGTGGAGGACCCCATGCCGCCCGCCGGCACCATCGCCGCACCCGGCTTCGATCAGGTGACCCGCACCTGCGCCGCCGTCCTGGAACTGCTGCTGCCCCACCGCCGGGCCGCCGACCCCGAACAGCCGGCCGCGGCGGAGGACTTCCCGCACCAACTGCGCCAGCTGGCCGCCTTCGTGGCCGTCGGCGATCCGATCGTGTTCACCCTGCCCGGCTTCCCGTGCAAGTCGCCGAACCCCGCCAAGGTGCTCGGCCACCTCCCGGACGAGGGCGAACGGCTCTCACTCGGGTTCCTGGACCGGCTGTGCGCGGCCGTCCGCGAGATCCACCCGCCCGGTGCCCGGATGGTGATCTGCTCCGACGGCCATGTCTTCGGCGACCTGATCCGCGTCCCCGACGGCCACATCGACGCCTACTCCGACGAGTTGCGGGCCGTCATCCGGCGCGAGGGTCTGCACCACCTCTCGGTCTTCGACCTGCGCGACGTCCTCGGCGATCTCCCGCACGACCGGAAGCGCGCCCTGGTGCACGCCCGCTACGCCCCGACCCTGGAGCAACTGCGCGCCGAGATCCACTCGGACTCCGACACGGAACGCCTCTACTGCGGCATCACCCGGTTCCTCCTCGACGACACCGCCGACTTCCCCGGCACCAGATCCGCGCTGCAGCGCGAGTGCCGCCGCCGCGCGTACGGGGTGATCCAGCGCAGCCGCGCCTGGGGTGACCTGATCGCCGACCAGCACCGCCGCTCGGTCCGCCTCTCCATCCATCCGCAGCGGCGCGGCGCGGCCAAGTTCGGCATCCGACTGCTCGACGCCCGCGACGCCTGGACCACCCCCTGGCACTCCTGCGTCCTCCACCGCACGGACGGCAGTTGGGAACTGCTCAAGCGCCAGGACGCCGAACAGGCCGGGCGCCTCGTCCTGCGCGACGGGCGCCCGAGCCACTACGAGGCCTGACCGCCGCCGACCCACTTCCGAGGAGCAGTGGCGGCCGGTCGGATGTACCGGCCGGCCGTCACGGGGTCGGAGGTGGAGCCGCCGGGGCGACCGGGCGGCTCGGGCGCGGTCCGCGGCGACCTCGTGAATGCGGCGCCGGCAGGGCCGGAATACGGCTGCCGGTCGACATGGTGACTGTTCATCAGACGCGGCAATGCCCGATCGCGGCCGGGCGGGCTCAGGACGGTGACACGGCACCGACCGGGCTGCGGTGGTCGAAGGCGATCAACGGGTCGCCGGTGAGCGGGTGGTCGACCACCGCGGCCCGGACGCCGAAGACCTCGGCCAGCAACTGCGGGGTGAGGACGTCGCGCGGTCTGCCCGAGGCCACCACCTCGCCCCGGTGCAGGACGTGCAGGCGGTCGCAGAGCGAGGCGGCGGCATTGAGGTCGTGCAGCGAGATCAGGGTGGTGCGGCGCTGGGCGCGCAGCAGGGCGAGCAGTTCGACCTGGTGCTGGACGTCGAGGTGGTTGGTGGGTTCGTCCAGCACCAGGACGTCCGGCTGCTGGGCGAACGCCCGCGCCAGGAGCACGCGTTGGCGTTCTCCGCCGGAGAGGGCGGCGAAACCGCGGCCCTCGTGGCCGGTCAGTCCGACCTGGGCGAGGGCGTCGGCCACCGCCACCCGGTCCTGGGCGCTCTCCCCGGCGAAGGCCCGCTGGTAGGGCGAGCGGCCCATCGCCACCACCTCGCGGACGGTGAACTCGAAGTCGCTGCCGCGCTCCTGGGGCAGGGCGGCGAGGTGGCGGGCGGTCTCGGCGGGGGCGAGTTCCCGGATGTCCCGGCCCGCCAGCAGCACCCGGCCGGCCTGCGGTCTGAGGTGGCGGTAGACGGTGCGCAGCAGGGTGGACTTGCCGCTGCCGTTCGGTCCGATCAGACCGGCGATCTCGCCCTCCTCGGCGACCAGGTGGACCCCGGAGAGGATGCCGCGACCGGAGAGGGTGACGGACACGTCGTCCACGGCGATTCGCATCATCTCTTCAGCGCTCCAGGCGTCGGTCGAGCAGGTAGAGCAGGGCGGGGGCGCCGATCAGCGCGGTGACGACGCCGATCGGGACCTCCTGGTTGTCCAGCGTCGTCCGGGCGACGGTGTCCACGGCGACCAGCAGCACCGCACCGGCCAGGGCGCAGACCGGCAGCAGCCGGCGGTGGTCGCCGCCGACCACCAGACGGCAGGCGTGCGGCACGAGCAGGCCGACGAAGCCGATCGCGCCGGAGACGGCGACCAGCACCCCGGTGAGCAGGCTGGTGACCACGAAGAGCTCGCGGCGCAGCCGGGCCACGTCCACGCCGAGTCCGGCGGCGGTCTCGTCGCCCATCAGCAGGGCGTTGAGCGCGCGGGCGCGGGCCTGCAGGACGAGCAGCCCGGCCGCCACGGCTGCGGTCGGGATGGCGAGTTGGCTCCACTGGGCGCCGCTGAGGCTGCCCATCAGCCAGAACAGCACGCCCCTGGTCTGCTGTTCGTCCCCGGCCTGGAGGACCAGGTAGCTGGTGAAGCCGGAGAGGAACTGGCCGATGCCGACTCCGGCCAGCACCAGTCGCAGCGGGGAGAAGCCTCCTCTGCGCCTGGCGATCGTCCAGACCAGGGCGAAGGCGGCGAGTGCCCCGGCGAAGGCGGCGCCCGATGCGCCGAACCCGACGGCACCGCCGACGCCGGTGCCGAGGACGACGGCGGCGACCGCGCCGAGTGACGCGCCGGAGGAGATGCCGAGCAGGTAGGGGTCGGCGAGCGGGTTGCGCACCAGGGCCTGGACGGCGGCGCCGACCAGGCCGAGGCCGGCACCGACCACGGCGGCCAGCAGGGCGCGTGGGGCCCTGAGTTGCCAGACGATGAGGTCGCGCGAGCCGGACTCGGCCGCGCCGCCGGTGAGCCGGCGGCCCACCACGGACCAGACCTCATCGACCGGGATGTCCACCGACCCCAGTGAGACGGCGGCGGTCAGCGCTGCGATCAGGGCCGCGCCCAGCAGCGCGGCGGCGATCTTCGCCGGTACCGTCCGCACGCGCTGCCCCGGTCCACCGTCGGGCCCGGCTTCTCCCGTCCGGGTGACGGCCGGTGCCGCCATCACTTCACCAGGTCGGGGTGGACGGTACGGGCGATCTGCTGCACCGTGTCGGCGTTGCGGACTCCGGCGATGGTGGTCACCTCGGAGCCGATCCTGACGAAGTGGCCTTCCTGGACGGCCTTCAGGCCCTTGGTGGCGGGGAAGTCCCGCAGGAACTGCGCGGCCTCGTCGAAGGCCTTGGCGGTCTCCGCCTCGCTGCCCCGGTTGCGGACGCCGAGCTGGATCCAGTCGGGGTTCCTGGCGACCACGTCCTCCCAGGCGACCGGCTTGAAGTCGCCGTCGCAGTCGGCGAAGACGTTGCGCGCTCCGGCCAGGGTGATCACCGCGTTGGCCACCTGCCTGCCGCAGACGGCCATCGGCTGCTTGGTACCGGCGTCGAAGTCGAAGAAGAAGTAACCGGGCCGCCGGTCGGCCGGGACCGCCTGCACGGCAGCCTGGACGGCGCCGGTCTTCTGCGCCATGGCGGCGGCCAGTTCGTCCGCCCTGGCGGTGGTGCCGGTGACCTCGCCGAGGCGCTTGATGTCGGCCACCACCTCGGCGAGGTCCTGCTGCGGGCCCTTGAGCGTGGCGGCGCAGGCGGTGGAGTGCAGGTAGATGTGCTTGATCCCGGCCGCCGCGAACTCCTGCTCGGTGGGCGCCGAACCCATCGCACCGCCCATGCCGCCACCACCGCCCATGCCGTTCGTGGCGGCGAAGGTGTCTAGGTAGAGATCGGCGCCGGAGCCGAGCAGCTTCTCCTTGGCGATCACCGTCTGGCCGAGTACCGGGACCTTGGCGGCCTGCGCGGCAAGGTCGTCCGGCAGGGTGCCCTTGCCGGGCGGGAAGCCGGTACCGATGACCCGGTCGCCCGCGCCGAGCCGGAGCAGCATCTCCAGGCTGGAGGCGTTGCTGGTGACGATCCGTTTCGGCGGGGCGGTGAAGGTGGTCTCGGCGCCTCCGCAGTCGGTGACCTTCACCGGAAAGCCGCCGGCGCTCGCCCCGGCCGCCTGACCGGTCGCCTCGCCGGACGGCCCGCCCGACGAGCCGTTGCCGCCACAACCGGTGGCGAGCAGGGCCACGGCGGCGGCCAGGCCGCACAACACGCGAGAACGCATGGAACTCTCCTGGAAATCCGGGTGCAGACAGGCCGCCGCTGCGGCCCGGACCAGGTAGTCGTACCGGACGGGTACCGGGTTCCCGTGTGTTTCCGGATCTTCTCTCCGCACTGCCGGACCTCCCCTCCTCCTGGTGGTGAACCCTGCTCCAGCGGCCCCGAGTTGCCCGCACCAGTCACCCGGTCGGGGCGGTCACCTGAGCAACCCGTCGAGCAACGGGTTGCCGAACACCCGGTACGGGTCGTGGCGGTCCAGGGTGGCGACGGCCTCGTCCCAGCCCGGGCCGCCGCCCGCCCGCAGGCTGTCGGGGATGACCCGGCCCAGCATGTCCGGGTCGGCCCAGGCGGCATCGGCGGTGTAGGCCCAGCCCTTGGACCACTCCACCCGCAGCCCGGCGCGGCTGCCGTCGAAGGTGCGCTGCAGGAAGCCCTCCAGGTCCCGGCAGAACCGGTGCAGTCCGGGCGTGTTCGGGAAGCTGAGGATGTCCAGCCAGAGCGCGGTGTCCCACTCCGGCCGGTCCTGCCGGGGCCGCAGCGCCGAGAGCAGCGGCGGACGGGCGCCCGGCACCCCGGAACTCGCCGGGTCGTCCAGGCCGGTCGTCCGGACCTCGACCGCGCCGTTGACCGGGTACTCGCCACGGGCCTGGTACTCCGCGACCAGCTGCTGGTAGTACCGGGTGAACTCGCTGACCGCCCACTGCAGATCGGCTCGGCGGACGAGCACCGCATAGCCGTTGGCGGTGACCCGCAGGGTGGTGGGCCGGACGTACTGGAGCAGGTGGCGGGAGGCTCCCCAGAGGTCCGAGCGCAGGCCGTCGGCCAGCAGGTGGGTGAGGATGTCGCCGGTGAGCAGGTCGCGCAGCAGGCCGCCGGAGAGCAGCACGTCGGTCAGGTCGCCGGTGAGGCCGATCGTCGCGACCAGGTACTGGAGCTGCCCGAACAACGGTGCCAGGCTCCAGGAACCGCCGACCAGTTGGCCGGCCAGTTCGGCGACGGGCTTCGGGACGTTGTCCGAGAAGGGGTAGTTGTAGGGCTCGCTGACCGCGCGGGCGGCGAACGGCCGGCTCGGAGTGACGTGCCAGGTCTTGAGCCAGGGGTTGGCGGTGTAGGCGAACCAGATCGCCTCGGCCCTGCCGTCCCGGTTGACGAAGTCGGCCCACGTCCGGCCGCCGGATGCGGCGACACTGCCGGGCGCGGCGAACAGTTCGGTCGCGGGGATGTCCAGCCGGCTGAGGCAGCGCAGCTGCTGGTCGGCGCCGACGCGCAGCTGCACCTCGGTGAGGAAGGCCCGGCCGAGGTTGACCAGGAAGGCCGCGCTGTCGGCCTCCGAGCGGTCGAAGGTGCGCAGCACGTAGCGGTCGGTGGCGGGGTCGCGGACGACGGCGGTGAGCGAGGTGACCTGGTTGCTCAGCGTGCCGTAGCCGTGGCCAGGTCGGGGAGTCTCGCCGGTGGCCGGGAGGGCGGTACCGTGGCCGCCGATGGCGAGCACCCCGCCGACGGTCAGATCGCCGGGCGCGGGGCAGGCGGCGACCCCGAGACCGCGCTGCCCGAGGAAGCCCAGCAGTTCCTCCATCCCGGCGCCCGTCTGCACGCGGACCGTCGAGGAGTCCACCAGGGACATCCCGGTGAGGTACTGGCTGGTGTCGACCAGCAGCACCTGGGCGGAGGCCGGTGTGCCGTCGGCGACGGTGAGCGGTGCCCAGCCGTGCCGGTGGCCCTGGGCCCGCAGCCGCCAACCCGCCGACCGCGCCCAGTCGGCGAGTTGGGCGATCTGCTCCGGGGTGCTCGGGGCGCACGTCCAGAGCTGGTCGGTGCGGATCTCCCCGGCCCAGTTCTCGAAGACCCGCTGGTAGGGCGCGATCCCGGCCGGGAGGCCGGGCGGTGCACTGCCGACCGCCTGGGCGCTCTCCACCCCCACCGTGCCGCGCAGCAACCAGCCGGCCCCGCCGAGTGCGGCGGAGGCGGCGAGCATCCCCCGTCTCGTCAGCCCGCCACCACTCGCTCCGCCCCGCCGAGCACCTTCGCGCAGTTCGCCGGTCATGATCGCCCCCACTTCCCACGGCACTGTTCAGGTCCGGCCCAGACGCTAGGACAGCGCACCCGGGTGCGGCTATCGAACAGATCAACGATCACTCGTTCGAGCGAAACATCCCCCCGTTGGCCGGTGATGCAGACTGGAAGCGATCAGAGAATCAGACGATGCGTCAGCCCGCGTGTGTCACGCGGAATCCCGGCCCGGGGCGGTCTGCGGGCACCATCATCCGTCCACCCCGGGCAGAGCGACCGCACCCAGGCAGCGGACACACCACCGCACACGCGCACTCCGGCTCCCGCCGCCTCACCGGGCACCTGGTCCAGACCGCGCGGCTGCCCGTCAGCGGCAGCCCGTCAGAAGACGACCAGTGAGCGTCCGCCGCGCCCCTGCGCCATCCGCTCGAAGGCCTCCGGGATCTCCTCCGGCGAGATCCGGTCGGTGATCAGCGCCTCCAGGTCCAGCCGCCCGGACCGGACGTGCTCCGCCAGCACCGGGATGTCCTTCGCCGGGTCGCTGTTGCCGTACACGGACGCCGTCAGGGTGCGCGCGAAGTAGAAGATCTCCAGGGCGGAGAAGGAGACCAGTTCCTCCTTGCCCCCGATGCCGACCACCGTGGTCCGCCCTCCCCGGCGGGTCGCCGACCAGGCGGCGCGGATGGCGTCCGCCCGCCCGACGCACTCGAAGGCGTGGTCGGCGCCATGGCCACCGGTGAGCTTCCGCACCGCCTTCGCGGTGGTCCGGTCGGCGGCGAGCAGGAACTCGGTCGCCCCGTGGCGTCGGGCGAGCTCCTCCTTCTCCGGGCTGACGTCGACGGCGACGATCGGACCGGCCCCCGCGATCCTGGCCGCCTGGAGGGTGGCGAGGCCCACGCCGCCCAGTCCGTAGACCACCACCGACTCGCCTTCCCTGACCCGGGCGGCGTTGTGCACCGCGCCGTAGCCGGTCAGCACGGCGCAGCCGAGCAGGGCCGCCGAGGTCAGCGGGATTCCCTCGGGTAGCGGGACCACGGCGCGTTCGGCGACCACGGTCTCCTCCGCGAACGCCGCCACCCCGAGCCCCGGGTAGACACCGGTGCCGTCCGCGAGCGAACCGTAGACGGACGTGGCGCCTTCGCCGGAGCGCTCGCACAGCCACGGTTCACCGATCCCGCACAGGTGGCAGCCGCCACAGGCGGGCGCCCAGTTGAGCACGACCTGGTCGCCGGGACGGACGGCGGTCACGCCCTCGCCGACGGCGGTCACGGTCCCCGCGCCCTCGTGCCCGAGGACGGTCGGCGTCTCGGTGCGCAGGGTCCCGTTGGAGAGCGACAGGTCGGAGTGGCAGACGCCGGCGGCGGCCAGCTTGACCCGGACCCGCCCTGGTCCAGGCTCGGGCAGGTCGATCTCGGTGAGCTCCAGCGGGGCTCCGACGGCACTGAGCAGGACGGCACGGACCATGGCGTTCCTTCCTTACGGCGATTGGACGGCCGGACGACCGGACGACCGGAACCGCGCGAGTATCGCAGGAGCCTCAGTACTGCAGCGACTTGGTCTGCAGGAACTCCTCCAGCCCGTGCCGTCCGAGCTCCCGTCCGACTCCGGAGCTCTTGTACCCGCCGAAGGGCGCGAGCGGGTTGAAACGGCCGCCGTTGATGTGGACCTGGCCGGTGTCCATCCGGCGGGCGAAAGCGGCGGCGCTCTGGTCGTCGGCCGCCCAGACCGAGCCGGCCAGGCCGTAGTCGGTGCCGTTGGCGATCTCCAGAGCGTGCTCCTCGTCACGGTAGGCGAGGATCGCGAGCACCGGGCCGAAGACCTCCTCCCGAGCCACCGTCATCTTCGTGGTGACGTCCGCGAGCACGGTCGGGCGCACGTAGTAGCCCTTGGTGAGCCCCTCGGGCGCCTCGGCGCCACCGGCCACCAGGCGTGCGCCCTCCGCGAGTGCGCCGGTGATGTAACTCCGGACGCGCTCCCGCTGCTTCGCGTTGACGACCGGTCCGAGCCGGGTGGCGGGGTCGGCGGGATCCCCGGGGAGGTAGGCCTCGGCGGCCTTGGCGGCGATCGCCACGGCCTCCTCGTACTGGTCCTCGTGCACCAGCAGCCTGGTCCAGGCACTGCACGTCTGGCCGGAGTTGGCGAAGACGTTGGCCAGGTTGACGTTCACGGCGCGGTCCAGGTCGGCCCCGGGCAGCACCACGTTGGCGGACTTGCCACCGAGTTCCAGCGCGACCCGCTTCACGCCCCGCCCGGCCACCTCGGCGATCCACCGGCCGACGGCGGTGGAACCGGTGAAGGAGACCAGGTCCACGCCGGGATGTTCGGCCAGGGCGGCACCGGCCTCCGGTCCACGGCCGGTCACCAGGTTGAACACCCCGGCCGGGAAGCCCGCTTCGTGGACCAACTTGGCGAACAGCCGGGCCACCAGCGGCGTGTCCTCGGCGGGCTTGAGCACCACCGGGCAGCCGGCGGCGAGCGCCGGGAAGACCTTGGCGACGATCTGGTGCAGCGGGTAATTCCACGGCGTGATCGCGGCGACGACCCCGGCGGGCTCGGCGTACACCGTGGAATTGCCGACCTGCTCCTCGAACTCGTACCCGGCCAGGATCTCCAGGTACGAGCCGGCGACTGCGAGCGGCAACGCGGCCTGCACCGAGGCCGCGAACCCGATCGGCGCCCCCAGTTCGGCGACGATCGTCTCGGCGATCTCCTGCTGCCGGGCGGCCAGGCCGTCGCGAAGCCGGGTGAGCGGCGCCAGGCGCTCCGCGCGGCCGGTCGCACCCCAGGCCCGGGCCGCGGCCCGGGCGGCGCGCACGGCGGCGTCGACGTCCTCGGCCCCACCGGCCGGAACGGTCGCGATGACCTCCTCGGTCGCCGGGTTCAGCACGGCGACGGTCTCCGCCGTGAGCGCGGGCCGCCACTCACCGCCGATGTACTGATCCGAGTACTCCTGCACGGCTCTGCCCTCTCCTCCACCGCCGGCCCGCACCCCGGACCGGCCCGCCAGGTCCGCGCCGGTCACCCGAGACGGCCGACCGCCTTGACCGGCGCTGCCAGTCAAGGCGGTTGAGGGCAGCTGCGCAAGGGGGCGCCACTGTCGTCCGGGTACCCGAGCCCTGCTCCGGGCCGAGCGGCGACCGCACCGGTCACGGAGCCGGCAGGCACCGGTTTCGGGGCCCGCCGGCGCCAGCCGGCCGCACCGGCTCGCCGATGTCGCACCGACCGGCCGCACCGACCGGCCGACTACTCGACGACCAGCTCGACCGGGATGTTGCCGCGGGTGGCCTTGGAGTACGGGCAGACCTCGTGCGCCTTCTTCACCAGCAGCTCGCCGGTCTCGCCCTGCAGGGCCTCCGGCAGCTCGACCCGCAGGGTGACGGCGAGGGCGAAGCTGGTTTCGTCCTTGCCGATGCCGACCTCGGCGGTCACCGAGACGTCGCTGGTGTCCACCTTCGCCTGCCGGCCGACCAGGCCCAGGGCGCTGGCGAAGCAGGCGGCGTAGCCCGCCGCGAACAGCTGCTCCGGGTTGGTGCCCTCGCCGCTGCCACCGAGCGCGGTCGGCATGGCCAGCGCCAGGTCGAGCCGCCCGTCGGAGCTCACGGCCCGGCCCTCGCGGCCGTTGGCGGTGGCAACAGCGGTGTACAGCGCGTCCATGGGACTCGCCCCTCTCCTTTGTCCGAACCCGTCCGGGCTCATCCGATCGGCGACCCGACTTCCGGACCGCCCGACAGGGCAAGTAGAGCACACAATTAAATTGCGCACAACTAAAACGGGCGCGGTACGGATACCCTGAGAACATGACCGCCATCGACCTGCCCGCCGACCCGCCGCAGCCTTCCGACGACCAGCTGCTCCGCCTGGACAGCCAGGTCTGCTTCTCACTGCATGCCGCCTCGCGCGCCTTCGGCGGCGTCTACCGGGTGGTCCTCAAGGACCTCGGGCTCACCTATCCGCAGTACCTGGTCATGCTGGTGCTCTGGGAGCACGGCGAACTGCCGGTCAAGCAGATCGGCGAGTACCTGCGACTGGACTCCGGCACGCTCTCCCCGCTGCTCAAGCGGCTCGAGACGGCCGGACTGGTCCGCCGCCAGCGCAGCAGCGAGGACGAGCGGTCGGTCACCGTCCACCTCACGGACGCCGGCACCGGGCTGCGCGCGCAGGCACTGCACGTACCGCGCCGGATCGCGGCCGCCACCGGTCTGCCACTCACCGAGATCGCCGCCCTCCAGACGATGCTGCGCCGCGCGACGGCCGCACTCGACGCCGCGGACCTCGACACCGCCGCGCCGTAGCGATCGGCTGCCCGACCCGGCGGGCGACACCGCCGAGTGCGCGGTCCAACCCGCAGCGTCGGGCTCTCCCTCCAACCGCTGCACCCCACCGGCGAGTTCGCCTCGCCACTGCTCGGCAGCGACCGCGCCCTCGGCCGGTTGGGCAACCGGCTCTCCGCCCACGGCGCCCACCTCGCGCTTGGCCGGCTCTACGCCCCGGCCGTCCGGCACCTGCGCCGCCGGCTTCCGCCGGCTCGGTCTGACCGGGCAGCGCCCGGGCGCGGTGCGGGACCTGCTGGCGCGGATGGCCGCCGAGCAGGCCCCGTCTCCGGCGACCCGGCGGGCGCGCGGCCCCTGCGGAGCTGTCGGGACCGCACTGCGCCGTCTCCGGCGACCCGGCGGGCGCGCGGCCCCTGCGGAGCTGTCGGGACCGCACCATTCGCCGCCCCACCGGTCAGTCGAGGTACGCCATGGCCAGGCGGCAGCGCGCGCCCGCGGCCGGGACTCGCTCCTCCCGTTCGGCCTCCGGTGCCGCCACCGCGGTCCCGACCGGCCGCAGTTCGAGCCGCGCCGGTGCGGGTACCACCGTCGGACGGCCGAGCGCACTCCCCCTCGGCGATCCGTTGACGACGACGGCGAGTCGATTGCCCTCGATCATGGCGCTTCGCTTCCTTCCGGAGGTACCGGTTCTGGCGGGCCTGCCGCCCGCCTCTCCAGTGCAGCCCCACTCTGGCCGGTCCGCATCCGGCATTGACGTGTGGACTACGCGGATCCCGCCGACCTTGACGACACCTTGACGCCTCCGGCCCGGGGCTGCGGCGGGGAGTCGGGCACACGAACGGGCACGGGGCTGCCCTAGAGTGGGCGCGATGGAAACGCTCACGCCCCGGCACCCGGTGGCCGGTCGCCACCGGTCGGCCGGAGTGCGGGCGTTGGCCGTACTGGCGTTGCTGCTCGGGCTGCTCGGAATGCACGCGTTGGCCGGTCCCGTCGGCGACGTGGCGCATCCGCAAGGGCACGAACGGCGGTCAACGACCCAGCTCGTCACCACGGCACTGCGGGCCGTGACACACCGGGCCGCGACTCAGCCCGTCATGGCGCAACGAACCACGGCGCAGCTCACCGGCGACGGTGACGGCCGGTGCGACTGCGACGGCCGTCACCAGGCGCACGCCGGGAGTGTCTGCCAGGCGTACGGCCTCGGTTCAACGCCGGTGCTGCCGCCGCTCCGACCGGGCCTCGACACCTCCGCCCACGGCCCGTCCCCGTCCCTCGCCGACGCATCTGTCGGCCTCACCACCGGGCGCGGTCCGCCCTCCCTCGCCGCCCTCCAGCTCCTGCGCATATAGGCCTGGCCCTCCCCGCACCCCGGGTGCGGCCACGCCCATGTCCTCATTCCTCCAGTACGCAGGAGCTTTTCGTCATGTCCGTTTCCACCCACGTTTCCACCCACGTTTCCACCCGCATGGTCCCCTCCCGCGCGTTCGCCCGCCGGATCGCCGTGACCGGTGCGGCCGGTCTCGCGGCGCTCGCCCTCGCCGCCTGTTCCGGTGGCAGGTCCGGCTCGGACCAGGCCGGTTCGCCCACCGCACCGTCCGCGCCCGTCTCCGCGCCCGTCTCCGCGCCCGCGCCGGCTTCCCCTCCGGCGGCTTCGGCCTCGGCTTCGGCCTCGGCTTCGGCCGGTGACCACGACGCCACCGACGTCTCCTTCGCGCAGGCGATGATCCCGCACCACCGCCAGGCGGTCGCGATGGCCGAACTGGCCGCGGAGCGTGCCTCGTCCGCCCAGGTCAAGGAGTTGGCCGCGAAGATCAAGGGCGCCCAGGACCCGGAGATCACCATGATGAGTGGCTGGCTGACCGGCTGGGGCAGCCCGGTGCCGGACGCCGGCATGTCCGCCGCGATGCCGGGCATGGACCACTCCGCCGGTTCCGGCCACTCGATGCCCGGCATGATGGCCGACGACGAGATGGCGAAGCTGAGGTCGGCGTCCGGCGCGGACTTCGACAAGGCGTTCCTCACCATGATGGTGACCCACCACCAGGGCGCCGTGACGATGGCCGCGGACGAGCTCGCCAAGGGCACCTACCCGCCCGCCAGGACGCTGGCCGGATCGATCAGCACCGCACAGACGGCCGAGATCGCCGAGATGGAGAAGCTCCTCCCGGCGGGCTGAGCGGCGACGGCAGCAGGAGCAGCGTGACCCGGTGGGGCACCGGCCCGGTTGACCCGTGCCCCACCCCGGGCATCCCCCTATCAGGCGCCGCCTCGCCCGGAGGAGTTCTGCCATGTCCGTCGTGACCGCGGTACTGCACGCCCTGTCGATCACCGGGTCGATGACCTGGGAGATCACCTGGGCGCTGATCCTCGGCTTCCTACTGTCCGCCGTGGTCCAGGCCGTGGTGCGCAAGTCCACCGTCTCCGGGCTGATGGGCGACGACCGGCCGCGTACGCTGGCCGTCTCCGCGCTGCTCGGCACGGCCTCGTCCTCCTGCTCGTACGCGGCCGTGGCGCTGGCCCGTTCGCTCTTCCGCAAGGGGGCCGACTTCACGGCAGCGATGGCCTTCGAGATCGCCTCGACCAATCTGGTCGTCGAACTCGGCGTACTGCTCGCCCTGCTGTTGGGATGGCAGTTCACGCTGGCTGAGTTCATCGGCGGGCCGGCCATGATCGTGCTGCTGGCGCTGCTGTTCCGGCTCTTCCTGCGCACCAGGCTGCTCGACCAGGCCAGGGCGCAGGCCGACCGGGGCCTCGCCGGATCGATGGAGGGCCACGCCGCGATGGACATGTCGGTGTCCGGCCAGGGCCCGTTCTGGCGCCGGTTGCTCTCCCGGGAGGGCGTGACCGCCACCGCCCACGTCTTCGTGATGGAGTGGGCCGCGATCTGGAAGGACCTGGCCGGCGGGCTCCTGATCGCCGGCGCCATCGCAGCCTGGGTGCCTGACTCCTTCTGGCAGGCGCTGTTCCTGGACAGTCACCCGCTCGCGGCGAAGTTCTGGGGACCGCTGGTCGGCCCGCTGGTCGCAATGGCCTCGTTCGTCTGCTCGATCGGCAACGTGCCGCTGGCGGTGGTGCTCTGGAAGGGCGGCATCAGCTTCGGCGGGGTGGTCGCCTTCATCTTCGCCGACCTGCTGATCCTGCCGATCCTGAACATCTACCGGAAGTACTACGGCGTGCGGATGGCGCTCTTCCTGCTCGGCACCTTCTACGCCGCGATGGTGCTGGCGGGCTACACCGTGGAGCTCCTGTTCGGCGCACTGGGCATCATCCCGGACCACGCGGCGGCCAGCGTCCCCATGGGCGGGGTCCGGTGGAACTACACGACCTGGCTGAACCTCGTCTTCCTGTTGCTCACCGCCCTGTTGACGGTCCGCTTCGTCCGCACCGGGGGCCTCGCCATGCTGCGGATGATGGGCGGCGCGCCGGCCGACGCCCGCGACCACGAGCAGCACCGGTAGAGCATCATCCCGATCAAGCAACAGTTGCGCCAAGACTCAGTAAATACTAATTTCTATGCACGGTCCGCGCCAACCACCGTTGCCCGCCGATGTCTTGACCGCGAACGAGGAGTGACGCTCCGTTGGGGAACCATCGCCGCCCTAAGCCCGCCGGCCGCACCCGGATGACCATGCTGGCGGCGACGGCGGGAGCGGCCACCGTCCTTCCCGTGGCCTCGGCCGCCCATGCCGCGCCGAGCGGGAACACCGAGCAGGTCAAGGCCCAGGTGGACAAGCTCTACGAGGAAGCCGAGGTTGCGACCGAGAAGTTCAACAAGGCGGGCGAGCAGCAGCAACAGCTCCAGGCCGAGGCGTCCAGGCTTCAGGACCGGCTCGCCGCACAGCAGGCGAGGATCAACGAACTGCAGTCCACCCTCGGTGCGGTGGCCGCCGACCAGTACCGCTCCGGCGGGGTGGACCCCTCCGTCCAGCTGATGCTCAGCGCCTCCCCCGACGAGTACCTGCAGCGCGCCGGACTCCAGGACCAGGCGAACGACCAGCAGGTGGCCGCGCTGCACCTGGCCCGGCAGCTGCAGCTCTCGATGGACCAGACCCGCAACGAGACCGCCGCCAAACTGGCCGAACTCGACCGCGCCCGGCAGGATCTGACCGAGCGGAAGCATGAGGCGAAGGCGAGGCTGGCCGAGGCCCAGTCCATACTCGACGGCCTCGAGGCCACCGACCGGGCCAAGGTCCTCGCCGACGGGAACGACCAGGCCGCCTCCCGCGGTTCGGGCCGCACCTCCCCCGGTGATTCGTCCGGTTCCGCCGTCGGCGGCTCGTCGGGTTCCGTCGGCGGCTCGTACACCGGTCCGGCGAGCGGCCGAACCAGGAGCGCGCTGGACTTCGCGTACGCACAGCTCGGCAAGCCGTACCAGCCGGGCGGCGTGGGCCCGAGTTCCTTCGACTGTTCCGGGCTCACCCAGTCCGCCTGGCGTGCGGCGGGAGTGTCCCTGCCCCGGACCACCTGGGACCAGTGGAACGCCGGCCACCATGTCTCGCAGTCCGACCTGCAACCCGGCGACCTGGTCTTCTACTTCCAGGACCTGCACCACGTCGGGATCTACGTGGGCGACGGCAAGGTGCTGCACGCCCCGCGGCTCGGGAAGAACGTCCAGATCGTCCCCATGGACGTCATGCCGTACATGGGCGCGATCCGCCCCTGACAGGGCAACCGGCAACCGCCGCCCGGGCTTCGATCGGCGCTCATCGAACGTTCGGACAACCGAGCTAAGCTGGCGCGGCGTTGACACATCGTCCCGCCCGCATACCGGTTTTTTCGAACATCAAGGGGGGAATCGGATGACCGTTTTCAAACAGGTCATAAACCGAACAAGAACACAGAAACGGGCAACCTGGGCGCTGGCCGCCCTCACCGCGGCCGCCGCGCTGACAGGTTCTCAGACGCTGCAGCTTTCCTCGGCGTCGGCCTCCGGCACGGACGCCGCGGCCGGCCAGTCGGCCGACGGCGGCGGTCCGCGGGTCCTGCAGCAGCCGCCGGTCAAGCCGGCCACCCCGCCCGGGAGCACCGCACCGGGAGCGGGCTCGAAGAGCACCGCCATCCTCCCGAACGGCGCTTCGCTGCCCGACACGGTCTACACCGCCTACCGCAAGGCGGAGGACGCCCTGGCCATCAGCTCGCCCGGTTGCCACCTCAAGTGGCAACTGCTCGCGGGCATCGGCCAGGTGGAGTCCGGGCAGGCCAACGGCGGCCAGGTGGACGCCAACGGCACCACTCTGACGCCGATCCTCGGCCCGGCCCTGGACGGGAACAACGGCTTCGCCGCGATTCCGTCCAGCGACGGCCGCTCCGGCTGGGACCGGGCCATCGGGCCGATGCAGTTCATCCCCTCCACCTGGTCGGCCTGGGGCACGGACGGCAACGGCGACGGCAAGGCCGACCCCAACAACGTCTTCGACGCCGCACTGACGGCCGGCCGCTACCTGTGCGCGGACGGCCGCGACCTGTCGGACTCCGGGCAGCTCGACCGGGCCATCCTCAGCTACAACTACTCGACGGACTACCTCAACACCGTCAAGAACTGGATGCTCCACTTCGAGAACGGCGCCACCGTCACCCCCGACCGGCCCGGCGATCCGTGGAGCATGCCGAAGCCGATCCCGGTGCCGCCCACCACTGGCGGCTGGTACCCGTCGCGCCCGACCCCGAGCCCGTCGTCGGCCTCCCCGAGTCCGTCGGCCAGCGCGAGGCCGAGCAACAGCCCGTCCGGCACGCCGAGCCCGTCGGCAAGCCCGAGCGGCAGCACCTCGCCGTCGCCGAGCCCGTCGGCAAGCCCGAGCGGCAGCACCTCGCCGTCGCCGAGCCCGAGCGGCAGCACCTCGCCGTCCCCGTCGCCGTCCCCGTCGCCTTCGGGCTCTACCTGCCCGAGCCCGAGCGGGTCACCCAGCCCGAGCGCGTCGCCGAGCCCGAGCGGCAGCACCTCGCCGTCGCCTTCGGCCAGCCCGAGCCCGTCGGCCTCGCCGAGTCCGTCGGCAAGCGGGTCCGCCTCGCCGTCCCCGTCGCCGTCACCTTCGGGCTCCACCTGCCCGAGCCCGAGCGGGTCACCCAGCCCGAGCGCGTCACCCGGCCCGAGCGGCAGCGCCTCGCCGTCGCTGACGCCCGCACCGTCCCCGGCGTCGAAGCACCACTGAGCCTCGTGCCCCGTCTGAGCCCCCGGGAGTCCTCCCGGGGGCTCAGTGCTGTTCCCTCTGATCAGCCGTCCGCGGCAGCGCCCCGGCCGGCCGTCGCCAGGATGTCCGCCCCGGCTGGGTCGGCGGCCAATGCCTGTTCGAAGCCGTCCTTCGGCAGCACGGTGTTCCCGGCGACGACGACCCCGGCCGGCGGGTCGTCATAGCCCTCCGGCCGGTCGTCCCAGAAGTTGCCGAGGAACGCCACGTTCTCCAGCGGCGGCGTCACCCTGAGCACGATCGGCGTGTCCCCCCGGTGGACGACATTGCCCAGCACGGTCACCCAGGCGGCGCCGAAGTCGGTGTACAGGCCGAAGTTGTACGAAGTGACGGTGTCACGGATCACATTGCCGCGCACCAGGGTGCCGCCGGCGTACGAAGAGCCCTGGCGCCCGTTGAGATAGATGCCGCCGCCGTCGGCGAGCACCGTCATGGTGCGGTGGATCAGGTTCCCGACGACCTGTACCCGGGCCGCCCGGTCACCGCCGACGAGGATGACGCCGCAGTAGGGCACGTCATGGATCTCGTTGTGCGCCACGGTCGTGTCGCGGGCGTCCGCCACCCACACGGCGGGCGAGCCGTGGTACTCGCGGCCGATCCGGCGGATCAGGTTCCGCTCCACCCGGGTACCGGTGCCGGCGGCCACGGCCACGCCGCTGCCCGAGACGTCCTCGATGACGTTGCCGAGGATCGCGTTGTCCTGCCCCGGCCCCGAGAAGCCGACCGCTCCGGCGCCGAGCCGGGTGAACCTGTTGTCCGCCAGGGTGATCCGCACCCCGCCCGCGAACTCGACGTTGGCCGGCAGCATCGCCGGGCGCTCCGGCACCGCCAGCCGGGCGTTGCCCTCGGCGAGCTCGACCTGCCGCAACGGGCCGCCGTCGTAGTAGCCGTTGCCGTGGAAGTGCAGGAACCCGCCGGGTCCGCTCGGCCCGGTCCAGCCCGCGTCCGCGAAGGTGAGTCCGCGCAGGGTCACGTCGTGCAGCGGCCGCTCCTCGGTGCCCCGGCCGGCGACCAGCCGCTCCAGCACCGGCGCCACGATCTCCGCCCGCGCCGGGTCCTCCCCGGGCAGCGGCAGGTAGTGGAGGACGTGGCGGCCGGGCACCGACCGGTCGAGGGCGAAGCTGCCCGGCTCGGTGAGGAAGCTCACGCTGTTCTCGGCGGAACTCGGCGCGCCGATGGTCGCCCACACCCCCGAGGAGCCCGCACCGGGCGGGAACTCACCGGTCCACTGCGCCCGGTAGAGCTCCCTGGCCCACCCGAACCCGGGCTGGGCCATGGTGATCGTGGTGGAGTCCGCGTCACCGCTGATCTCCGCCACCCGGCAGCGGGCCTCGGACCACGGATAGACACCGGTGAAGACGAACTCGATGCTTCCCGGATCCCGCCAGCTCTGCGGAATCTCGCTGTCCGTGACGAAACCCGCCTCGGTTATCGTCACGGCCCCGGGAATACCGGGACTGATCGAGGCTCGCGGGGCCGGATGGCCGTTGACCTGGAGCTGCCTGGTCTCCAGCTCACCGACCTCGGCCCGCCAGACGCCCGCCTCGTCGGGCCGCCAGCCGGTGATCCGGCGACCGCCGCTGATGACGGCCTCCTCCCGCTCGTCCGTCCCATGGCCGTGGGCCTGGTAGACGACCCGGTAGCCGTTCTCCCCCGAGTCGCCCTCCTCGCCACTCAGCACGAACGGTTCGGTCAGCACGTGGGTCCCGGCCCGCAGGGAGACCACGAGGTCCGACCCCATGGCTCCGGTGCGGGCCCGCACGGCCCGCTGCGCTGCGGGCAACGTGGCGAACGGCCGATCGAAGGTACCGGGCCAGGAATCCCGACCCCAGGGCGCGACGTAGAGCTGGTTCTCAACCATGGGACAGCCTTCCCCAGAGGTGTTTATGGCATACACAGCGTGTACACCATAAACGTCCGGCTAAGGTGGATGTCAAGGACAAGGAGGGCAGAGCGTGACTGGCCAGAATCCGGCCCCGGAGAATCCAGCACCAAAGACTCCGGCCGCCGAGAACGTCGCGGCGGATCCGGACCGCACCGTCGAGTTGCTCTGGAGTGCCGGCGAGAGCCGGGACCGGGCGGGGCTCAGCCTGGACCGGATCGTGCGGGCCGCCGTGGAGATCGCCGACGCCGAGGGGCTCGCGGCGCTGTCCATGCGCAGCGTGGCCGAGCGGCTGGGCTACACCACGATGTCGCTGTATCGACATGTCCCCGGCAAGGCGGAGCTGGTCGAGCTCATGCGGGACGTGGTGATCGCCGAGTCGGCTGCCGGGCAGGGCGACGGCGAGGACGACCTTGATTGGCGGGCCGCTCTGGAGGCCTGGGCCCGGGCGCACTGGGCGATCCACCTGCGGCACCCCTGGCTCGTCCACACCTCAGGCAGCCGGCGGCTGCCGGGGCCGAACATCATGGCCGACTACGAGCACGGCCTGCGGATCGCCGAGCGGACGGGGCTGCGCGCCTCCGAGGTGATCTCGGTGGTCGCGCTGGTCGCGGGCTTCGTGCAGACCTCCGCCCGGCAGTTGCACGACTTCCTCCGCGAGGAGCGGGATTCCGGTGTCTCGCACAAGCAGTGGTGGAGCGGCCAGGACGGCCTGATCGAGCACCTGGCGGCCTACCCCACCCTCGGCAGGCTCTGGCAGGCCGGCGGCTTCGAACGGCCCGAGGACCCGTTCGACTTCGGGCTCGCCCGGACCCTCGACGGCGTCGAGCTGCTGGTCCGGAGCCGCCGTAGTGAAAAGAGTGACGAAAAGGTTGCTCCGGCACCGGGCCGCTCGCCCGCCGGTCACTGCACGGTCTGCGGCACCCCCCTCGAAGGGACCGCCCGGGGCCGCCCGCGCGACTACTGCTCCCGGGCCTGCCGTCAACGCGCCTACCGCCGTCGACAGGCGACCAGCTAGGGCCGCCCGAGGGGGCGCGCAGACCTGCCGCCGCCGCATGCACGGGCGGAGCGCCGTCGTGGCAGGGGTTCGCCCGGTGGCTGGAGAACGCCACAGGGGCGCGGGGACCCGCGCGGACCGGCCCTCCGCAGAGGTCCCTGGTCTCGCGCGCGGTTCCCCGCGCCCCTGGTGCTACTCGGTTGTCAGCCGGCGACCGGCGCGGCCTCGTCGGCCGTGGCCGACTCGGCGGCCAGCTCCTCGCGCACCTCGGCGAGCGACGGGTTCTCCCAGGAGCTGCGGACGCCCCAGTAGTAGAAGGCCAGACCGATCGCGGCGACGATCAGCAGGTCCCAGCCCTCGGGCAGGTAGCCGTGGCCACCGTAGTCCGCGCTGCCCGCCCAGGAGACACCCGCCATCACCAGCAGGTAGCCGACCATCCAGCAGCCGGCCAGCAGGTGCGGCTTGAGCACGGCCCACGGCTTGCGCAGCTCGTACCAGGCCCAGATCGGCAGGCCGGCGGCCATCAGCACGATGACCTTGCCGGTGAGCGGCCACTTGGCCCAGTACAGCACCAGCGAACCGAAGACCATGGCCACCGGCGCGATGATCGGCATGGCCTTCAGCTTGACCGGACGCGGCAGCTCCGGTGCCAGGCGGCGCAGCGACATCACGGCGACCGGGCCGGTGATGTACGAGATCACGGTGGCCACCGAGACGATCGAGGCGAGCGAGCCCCAGCCGCGGAAGACCGCGAGGAACAGGAAGGCGATGAACAGGTTGAGCAGCAGCGCCGGGCGCGGGATTCCGGTCTTGGGGTCGACCCGGCCGAAGATCGACGGCAGGTGGCCGTTCTCCTGGACACCGTGGATCATGCGCGAGGTGGTGGCGGCGTAGATCATGCCGGTACCGCTCGGCGAGATGAAGGCGTCCGCGTACAGCACCATGGCCAGCCAGTTCAGGCCCCAGGCCAGCGCCAGGTCGGCGAGCGGGGACTTGTAGTTGATGCTGCCCCAACCGTGCGCGAGGTCTCCGGAGGGGACGGCCAGCAGGAAGGCGAGCTGCAGGGCGATGTAGATCACCAGGGCGATCAGGATCGAGGTGATCACGGCCTTGGGCAGCGACTTGCCCGGGTTGCGGGCCTCGCCGGCCAGGTTCAGCGGGGACTGGAAGCCGTTGTAGGCCCAGACGATGCCGGAGGTGGCGACCGCCGTGAACACCGCGCTCCAGCCGTTGGGGGCGAAGCCGCCGTGGTCCTGGAGGTTGTGGGTGTCGAAGTGCGACATCAGCAGGGCGCCCGCGGTGAGGGCGGGCACGACCACCTTGAAGACGGTGATCGCCGTGTTGGTCTTGGCGAAGAGCGAGATCGCGAACCAGTTCAGGACGAAGTACACGATCAGCAGCACGCTGGCCAGGGCCACACCGCTGCCGGTGAGCTCCTGCCCGTCGTACAGGGCCTTGGCCCAGCCGAAGCTCCAGGAACTCATGTACTGCACGGAGGCGGTCGCCTCACCCGGGATGACCGAGACGATGGCGATCCAGTTCGCCCAGGCGGCCAGGTAACCGGCCAGCGAACCGTGCGAGTACTGGCCGTAGCGGACCATGCCGCCGGCCTTCGGGAACATCGATCCGAGCTCGCTGTAGGTGAGAGCGATCACAAGTGCGACGGCCGCACCGATCACCCAGGCCAGCGTCGCGGCCGGACCGGCCAGCTTGGCGGCTCGCGCGGCACCGAACAGCCACCCGGAACCGATGATCGAGCCGAGGCCGACCGCGGTCAGGCTGATGGTTCCGAGTGAGCGGCGGTAGTTCTGGTCTGACCGCTTTGTCGGCTCAGGCGCGCTCAATGTGTCGCCCCTTCGGGTTGGTCGCCAGGGCCTCCGGATGAGGCTCCTGTCCTGATCGGCACCGGCCACGAAGTGACTTCAAACCACGGCCAGGCAATGCGTCGCAGACTAAGCGACCAACTCGGACGAAATGCTCATACAAAGCTCAAATCGTTCGATCGTTGCCATCTTGTGTCCGATAGCCGGTTGCCTGGTTCACGCGAAATCTGCGCAGGTCGCAGGCATCCGCCCAGTGAACCATGACAGCCGTGGGTACTGCGGACCAGCGATGATCCACCGGGAGCCCCGGCCCGGACCTCAGCAGGGTGAGCGCGGAGGGGCGATCGATGCCGCGCCCGCTCCCTGGACGGCGCGGCTGGCCAGCTTGACGGCGACGTTGCCCGCCAGTCCCGTAGCCAGCGAGCCGACGGCCCGCGCGGCAAACCCCCGGGGGGTACTTGCCCACAGATACCCCTGGGGGGTACCGTCTAGACCGCCAAGACGAACAGGCGGGAGGTCACGGCATGGCCGGGTGCATCGAGTCCAAGAGCGAGATCACCAAGCGGCTGCGCCGCGTCTGCACGTGCACCCGGACGGCATGCCCGGTGACGGCCGTACCCCCGCAGGCCCCGGCATCACCTTCTACGCCACCGTGCCGAGCGCCGGCGACTACCGGCTCTTCGTGGACTTCAAGCACGGCGACACCGTGCACACCGCCGCCTTCACCGCCCACGCCGAACCCGGCACCGGCCCCGCCGAGGCCGGCGACGGGCACGGCGGCCACGACGGCCACGACGGCCACCAGCACTGCCGCGACCCCGGCCGATACCCCCCACCCGTACCCAGAACGCGCCGACCGCAGTACCCCCGAGGAGGGGTGATGAGCTCCGCAACCCAAGACAGGACCCTGCCCGCCGGCAGTGCGCAGATCGAGCTTGAGATCGGCGGCATGACCTGCGCCTCCTGCGCCGCCCGGATCGAGAAGCGGCTGAACAAGATGGAGGGCGTCACCGCCACCGTCAACTACGCCACCGAGAAGGCCAAGGTCACCTTCCTGGAGTCGATCGAGCCGCAGGCCCTGGTCGCCGAGGTGGAGAAGGCCGGCTACACCGCCGCGCTTCCCGCGCCCCCGGCCGCCGAGCAGCCTCAGGAGGCGGACGAGAGCGCGCCCCCGGCGGCCGACGAACGGGTACGGGCGCTGCGGCAGCGGCTGCTGGTCTCGGCCGCGCTGACCATCCCGGTGATCGCGATGGCGATGGTCCCGGCGATCCAGTTCACCTTCTGGCAGTGGCTCTCGCTCACCCTGGCCGCCCCGGTCGTCGCGTACGGGGCCTGGCCGTTCCACCGCGCCGCCTGGACCAACCTGCGGCACGGCGCGGCGACCATGGACACCCTGATCTCGGTCGGCACGCTGGCCGCCCTGGGCTGGTCGCTGTACGCGCTGTTCTGGGGTACCGCCGGCACACCGGGCATGACGCACCCGTTCGAGCTCACCATCGGGCGCAGCGACGGCTCGGGCAACATCTACCTGGAGGCCGCCGCCGGCGTCACCACCTTCATCCTGGCCGGCCGCTACTTCGAGGTCCGTTCCAAGCGACGGGCCGGATCGGCGCTGAAGGCGCTGCTGGAGCTCGGCTCCAAGGACGTCGCGGTGGTCCGGGACGGCAGTGAGCAGCGCGTCCCGATCGGGCAGCTGGCCGTCGGTGACGTCTTCGTGGTCCGTCCCGGTGAGAAGGTGGCCACCGACGGTGTGATCGTCGAGGGCACCTCGGCGATCGACGCCAGCATGCTGACCGGCGAGTCCGTCCCGGTCGAGGTCTCCTCCGGCGACGCGGTGGTGGGTGCGACGGTCAACGCCGGCGGACGGCTGATGGTCCGTGCCACCAGGGTCGGCGCGGACACCCAACTCGCCCAGATGGCAAGGCTGGTGGAAGACGCACAGAACGGCAAGGCCGAGGTTCAGCGGCTGGCCGACAAGGTCTCCGGGATCTTCGTGCCCGTGGTCATCACCCTGGCCGTCGCCACCCTCGGCTTCTGGCTGGGCACCGGCGCGGGCATCAGCTCGGCGTTCACGGCGGCCGTCGCGGTGCTGATCATCGCCTGCCCCTGCGCCCTGGGCCTGGCCACTCCGACCGCGCTGATGGTCGGTACCGGGCGCGGCGCCCAGCTCGGCATCCTGATCAAGGGCCCCGAAGTGCTGGAGTCCACCACCGGCGTGGACACCGTGGTGCTGGACAAGACCGGTACGGTGACCACCGGTCAGATGACCCTGGTCGAGGTCGTCCCGGCCGAGGGTGAGGACAGCGAGCGGATCCTGCGCCTGGCCGGCGCCCTGGAGGACGCCTCCGAGCACCCGATCGCCCAGGCGATCGCCAAGGGCGCCGTCCAACGGATCGGTACCCTGCCGCGGGTCGAGGACTTCGCCAACATCGAGGGCCTGGGCGTACAGGGTGTGGTGGCCGGTGACGGCACCAGCCACGCCGTCCTGGTCGGCCGTACCCGCCTGCTGGAGGAGTGGAGCCAGCACCTGACTCCCGAGCTGGAGCGGGCCAGGACGGAGGCCGAGGCCAAGGGCCGCACAGCCGTCGCGGTCGGCTGGGACGGCAAGGCGCGCGGGATCGTGGTGGTGGCCGACGCGGTCAAGCCCACCTCGGCCGCCGCCGTCCGCCAACTGCGCGCGCTGGGACTGCGCCCGGTACTGCTCACCGGCGACAACGCCTCGGCTGCCCGCGCGGTGGCCGACGAGGTCGGCATCGAGGAGGTCATCGCCGAGGTGATGCCCACCGACAAGGTGGAGGTGGTCAAGCGCCTCCAGGGCGAGGGCCGCAAGGTGGCCATGGTCGGCGATGGCGTCAACGACGCGGCCGCGCTCGCCCAGGCCGACCTCGGGCTGGCCATGGGCACCGGCACGGACGCCGCGATCGAGGCGGCCGACCTGACCCTGGTCCGCGGTGACCTGCGGATCGCGGCGGACGCCATCCGCCTCGCCCGGCGCACCCTGGCCACCATCAAGAGCAACCTGTTCTGGGCTTTCGCCTACAACGTGGCCGCGCTGCCGCTGGCCGCCGCCGGACTGCTCAACCCGATGATCGCCGGCGCGGCGATGGCCTTCTCGTCGGTCTTCGTGGTCTCCAACAGCCTCCGGCTGCGTCGCTTCGACGCCCTGCCCGACAACCGCGCCGCCGAGTCGACCGCCTGACGGGCCGCCACCGTCGACCGTCCCCCGTGAGGCCGCCCGACCGCCCGGTCCGGCGGCCTCACGGCATCCGGAAATTCGATCAATTAGCTACCACATTCCGTAGTAATTTCGCAGATTCACAGCGCATCGACATGTCAGAGAATCGACCGCGCTCCCCCGACCTGCTCCGCATCCGCCGCGCCCCCTGAGAACCGCGACGTCCACCGGGCAGCGTCCGAAGCGTGGGGCTCTGCACCAACGGCGAGCTGACCACGCACATCCGCAGCGGGCAGCACCCGGGGCGCGAGGCCCTGCCGCATCGACCGCGTACGCAACCGGCCGAACGCCCTGGTGGAGCGTCACTTCATGACGGGTGCGCTCATCCACATGTGGTTCTCGCAGACGGCGATCGCCACCCGCTTACCGTGCGCGTCCGTCATCCTGAGCCCGAGACCGACCTCGTGCGGTGCGGCGTGCGGCGGACGCACCTGCCCCTGGGCGAGGTCGTCCGACGGGAAGTAGCAGATGCCGCCGGGGCCCGGCACCTCGCTGTAGTGCAGGTCGACGACCGCGGAATGCCCCGGCGCCAGCACCAGCCGGGCAGGCGCCGTCCTGGCCGCGACCGCAACCACCTCGGGCCCCTTGCCGACGTGCACCCGGAACCACGGATATCCGTCGAAGGCACACGCCGCACCGCCGCCGTTCTGCGCGGTCAACCGCGCCACGGCCGGGTCCCCGGACGCCGCCTGTGCGCGTTCCAGGTGCACCAGGGTCCAACGCAGCTGCCTGGACGTGCAGTTGACCGCCGCCTTGTCCGACGCAGGCAGCGAGGCCATCCCCGACGGGGCCGGTCCGGTCGCCGTCGCGGAGAGCGAGGCCACCGGTGACGCCGTGTCGGACGCCGCCAGCGAGCTCGCCGGTACGGCGCTGCCCGAGGGCGCACCCGTACTCGCGGAGGCGTTCGGCCCCGCGCTCACCGTGCCGGAGGCCGACTGCGCGCCGGAACCGGAGGCCCGGGCACCCGGAGAGGAGGTATGACCGGCCGCCGAGGCGGTCGACGTGGCCCCCGCCGCCTCGCCGTCCCCCTCCGGCCCGCAGGCACTCACCGACAGGACCAGTCCCGCCGCTACCGCCGCACCGGCCATCAGCCGTCTGTTCATCCAAGCCTCCCCCGTAGTCGTACCGGGCGATGACCTCGCCTTCGCCACCGCCCTCACCCTCCGGACCGTGAGTTCTGTGAGCCTAGAGGACCCGACGGACACTACACCGGGACACCTCCGTCTCCTGCGGGAGGCAGGCCGAGCGGACCGGAACTCGCATGACAGCACCGCGTGCGCCGGGCCGGGATCCGCCCGACCTGGCGCACGCGGTGCTCGCCTTCTACTCTCCGCTCCCGTTCCTCTCCCCGCTCCTCCTTCCGGTGCCTGTACCCGATGCCTGCACTCGCTCCGTTCCGGCCCCGCCTCCCCGGGGACAGCCCCGGTCAGTCCCGGGTGGCCCGGCGGAGTACCAGCAGCATCGCGCCGACCGTCGCGAGCAGCGCGGAGAGCAGCATCATCGGGGTCTGCACCGAACCCGTGTGGGCCAGCTCACCGTGGTGCTGCTTGTTGCCTTCCTCGTGGTGGTGGCCCTCCTCGCCCTTGTCTTGGTGGTCCTCCTCGCCCTCCTCGTGGTGATGACCGCCCCGACTGGGCTTGTGGCCCTCCTGCTCCTGTTCCTGCTTGACCGTGCTGTCGTTGGTGAACGAGACCGTGACGGCCTGGCCGCCCTTGGTCTGAATCGTCGACTGGTCCTGCCCTTGGTCCTTGCCGTGCTCGTGACCCTTGCCGTGCTCCTCGGCGTGCTCCTCACCCTTGTTGCGGCCCTCGGCGTGCTCCCCGCAGCGTTCGTCGCAGTGGTTACCACGCGGGGTCACCGACGCGAGGCCGGGTAGGTCGGCCGGCCCGGGCGTCCTGTAGCGGTTCTCCCACTCGGGCGCACCCTCGAATTCCTGCCGCTCGATGCTGTCGGCGCCTTCGTCGGCCTGCGCGACCTCCTCCTCGGGAAGTGCCATTTCGGGGCCGGCGTTGTCTTCCGTTCCCACCTGGCCGAGAAGCTCGGACACCCAGGGGGAATCACTGATCCCCGTGTCGCCGGGCATGACATCCGAGGTCCAGTCGGAGTGCGCGTGCGCTGGGCTGCCTCCCAGCACTACCAGGGCGAACGAGGTCAGTCCCGACACGACGAGACCGGCTGTGCGGGTCTTCATGATGCTCCCAATGTGATCGACAAAGCGGATTCTCTGTCTACAACAAGGGCCGATTTATCCAGCGCATACACACAGCACTATCAAAAGATCGATGTGGTTATTAACCCGAACGGCCTTGCGCAGCACCGCATCACAAAACCCAAAGGGAGCATTTCTTCATTTGTATGACTGCACATATTCGAATCTCAGTCCGGATCCAACCGTGGCGTACACCCTCCAACGCGCGGACCCGCTGCACCGATCACTGACTCGGGTCCGGCTCCGCGGCCGAGACTGGCGGACGCCCCCGGGTCCTCTCGTGGCACCGGCTGGCGGGTAGAGCGCCATCACCCGGACGCCGGACGGGCCCAGGCGCCGGGAGAGGATGTCGGCGAAGCCCGCCTGCGGCTCTCGGGCGGCGTAGAAGGCGTCGTGCGCGGTGACCCGGCGGCGTCCAAGCCGCACACGGAGACCATGACTGCTGATCCGCTGGCAGGGGGAGCACGCCGCAGGGCGGCCTGCCGCCCGGACGGCTGGCCGAGGCATTCCAGGTCGTCCGACTGGGGCAGGGCCTGTCCAGCGGATCTCTCCGGGCGCGCGACGGCTGCGCACCGGCGCCGAGCACGGAGGAACTCCCCCTGCCTGACACCTACTTCGCGCGCGGCTTCGCGCGGACGTGCATCCGCTCGCCCTGCGGCCCGAACAGGCTGAGGATCTCCACCGGCCCTTCCCCCGTACTGCCGAACCAGTGCGGCAGCCGGGTGTCGAACTCGGCGGCCTCCCCCGGCTTGAGCACGATGTCGTGCTCGGCGAGCACCAGCCGCAGTCTCCCGCTGAGCACGTACAGCCACTCGTAGCCCTCGTGCGTCCGGGGCCCCGGCTTGCTTCGGCTGGTGCCGACGACCATCTTGAACGCCTGCGGTCCGCCGGGCTGCCGGGTCAGCGGGATCACCGTCGAGTCGCCGCGCTCCACCGGCTTCAGCCGCACCCGCGGGTCGCCGACCGGCGGCGCGCCGACCAGCTCGTCCAGCGGGACCTGGTAGGCCTGCGCGATCGGCAGCAGCAGCTCCAGGCTTGGTCTGCGCTGCCCCGACTCCAGCCGGGAGAGCGTACTGACCGAGATCCCGGTGGTCTCGGACAGCGTGGCGAGCGTGCACCCGCGCTGTTGGCGGATGCTCCTGAGCCTGGGCCCGGCGGCGACGAGCACGTCTTCCATCCCCCTATTGCAGAAATGGCAACAAGGTTTGTCAACTGGGAGCGCCCGGGCCCATGGTCGACAGCAGGAGGTGTCCAACCATGCACGTGGAACTGGCCGTCAGCGGCGGCATCGGCAGACCGGATGCCGCGCCGCTACCGTCCCGGGCCCGCCGTCGGACCGCGGCCGCCGGGGCGGCGGCCGTGCGCGCGTTGGACCCGGACCCGATCGACTGAGAACTGGCCGGCGCGCTGCCGGACGAACTGCTGGAGCTGGTGTGACGAACGACTTCGACTGGGCCGCGATGGCCGATTTGCTGGAGCTGGAGGGTGAGGCGCACAGCCCCTATGTGCGCCAGGCCTTCGAGGAGTTGCGGCAGCTGAGCGACTTCAGTCCGCGCCGGATCCTGGACGTGGGCAGTGGTCCGGGTGTCGCGGCCTGCTGCCTGGCCGCCCTCTTCCCGCAGGCCGAGGTCACGGCGGTGGACGGGACGCCGGAGCTGCTGGCCCGCGCTGCGGAGCGGGCCGGGCGACTGGGCGTCCGACTGCGCGCCAGAGTGGCCGAATTCCCCTCGGACCTGGGCGAGTTGGGCCCAGCCGACCTGGTGTGGTCGGGCCAGGTGGTGCACCATGTCGGCGACCAGCAGGACGCGCTCGGCCAGCTGGCTGGCCTGCTGCGCCCGGGCGGCGTGCTGGCCATCGTCGAGGGCGGTCTGCCGACCCGCTGGCTGCCGCGCGACCTGGGCTTCGGACGTCCCGGGCTGCAGGAGCGGCTGGACGTCGCGACGGCCGACCGGTTCGCCCGGATGCGGGCCGGCCTGCCCGGCTCGGTCGCGGTGGTCGAGGACTGGCCCGGCATGCTGCAGGCCGCCCGGCTCACCGGGGTGCGCAGCCGCACCTTCCTGGTGGACCACCCCGCGCCGCTCGCCGAGGGTCCGCGGCGGTCGGTGCGGCGACTGCTGGAACGGCAGCGCGCGACGCTGGACGGGGCCCTGGACAGCGAGGACCTGGCGGTGCTGGACCGACTGCTCGACCCGGCCGACCCGGCGGGTGTCGACCGGCGGTCCGACCTGTTCCTGCTGACCGCGAAGACCGTGCACTTCGGCCGCCGGCCCCGCACTTGAGCAACGGCTTCTCCCGGGCGACCCGCCCGGGAGAAGCCGCCCCCGAGGGTCCCGCGCCGCCAGGCCAGCTCGGCCCGGCGCGCGTGCTGCTGCTCGCACTCGGTGCGCCGCTGCTGCCGCATTTCGTGACCCGCGGGCCGACGCTGGGCTGACCCGCTTCCTTGGAGAGCGCGGTACCGGGCACCGGCCCGGATGGTGCGACAGCGGGACCTCGCGCCGGCGCCCCGGACGCGGGGCGGGCCAGCTATACCCTGGCGGGGTAGGGTATGTTCATCGAGTCGGCGGCCGATCGGACCGCCGGCCCGCCTGACGCGAGAGATCCAGCAAGGGAGCACCCGATGTCCGAGAACCTCCTCACCGAAGACGTCGTCCAGGCCGCAGGTTCCTGCTGCGGCGGCGGCTCGTGCAGCACCGCCCCCGCCGCCGAGGCCGCGGCCGGCATCCGGGCGGTCTACGTCGTCAAGGGCATGACCTGCGGACACTGCGTCAGCTCCGTCACCGCAGAGCTGAAGAAGATCGCGGGCGTCACCGCCGTCGCCGTTGACCTCGCCACCGGCAACGTCACCGTCGACAGCGAGCAGCCGCTGGACCGCGCCGCGGTCGCCGAGGCCATCGACGAGGCCGGGTACGAGCTGGCCTGACCCGCCGGCAACCGACGCCCCCCGGGGGTGGTGCGCCATCGACCCGCGGCGCACCACCCCGGGCCATCCCCGCCGCCGGACCGCGGAGCACCCCGGATCGGAACGTGGACGTGGCACCCGAGCACCGGCCCGCGGCGCCGACGACACCCGCGGCCGCCTCGACACGGCCAAGTGGTCTACTGACGATATGTCAATCTGCTTCTCCAAGCGGCGACATGACGGGAGATGCCGCGAAGCCGGGTCCACCCGCACGGTGGCGACGGCCCCACGGACTGGCGCACCGCCTGGCTGGTGATGGCCACCCTGTCGCTGGCCGCGATCCCCGCCCGCCTGCCGGGCTCGCCCCGGAACGTGTCCACAACCGCCGAACCGGCCCGCCCCGGCACCCGCCCCGGACTATCCAGGCAGCCCCGGCCGGATCCGCTTCCACGGATACCGTCCCCGGGTAAAGTAAGCTGGCCAGTGGCGTGGCACACGCCCGTCAGACGGCCGCCGCGAGTGACACACCGGCAGATCCGGCCGGCATCGCCGATGGAGGCGTCCGCCCGGAGGGGCGGGAGCCGAGCACTTGAGGGAACCGGAGTAGGCCCATGGTCGAGCACAGCTACAGCAACCACAAGGACGACGTCCTCAAGAGACTGCGCCGCATCGAGGGCCAGATCCGCGGCCTCCAGCGGATGGTCGAGCAGGACACCTACTGCATCGACGTCCTCACCCAGGTCTCCGCGAGCACCCGCGCGCTCCAGTCCTTCGCGCTGCAGATGCTGGAGGAGCACCTCGCGCACTGTGTGAGCAACGCGGTCAGCGCCGGCGGCGACGAGGCCGCGCTCAAGCTCAAGGAAGCCAACGCCGCGATCGCCCGCCTGGTCCGCTCCTGACCTCCGCACCGGAACCCGCCGCGGCCTGAACCCGAACCGACTCGGCGGGGCCGGTCTGCCGCCCGCGCTTCCCGTTCCGCGGCGGGATCAGCGGACGAAGGCCCCCGGGATTCGGCGGTCCGCTCCACGGGGCCGGACGCCGTCCGCTTCGGCGCACCCCGGCCGATCGATCCCGTGGCCAAGGCCCTGGCCGTCTCCGGCGCGCTGGCGGCCGGTTTCCTGGCGGTCGCCCATGCCGCTCCCGCACTCAGCGCCCTCAACGCCGTACGCCCTTGCCCCAGCCCGAGTTGTGCGGGTACGGGGACGCCGACCATGTCGCCCTGACCTTCGACGACGGGCCCGACCCGGCCTCGACGCCCCACTTCCTGACGGAGTTGGACAGGGCGGGCGTCCGGGCGACCTTCTTCCTGCTCGGCCCGATGCTGGTCCGCGATCCGGGCCTCGGCCGTGAACTGGTCGCGGCGGCCACGAGATCGCCGTGCACGGCTACCAGCACCGCTGCCTGCTCGCCCGCACTCCGGGCGCCGTCCGCGACGACATCGCCCGGGCCCGCGACGTGATCGCTGATCTGACGGACACTCAACCATGCTGGTAATGAACGCCGTACGGCGTCCTGACCGCCGGAGCCCTGGCCGCCGCCCGGGAGTTGGGGCTGACCCCCGTCCTGTGGAGCGCCTGGGGCCGCGACTGGACCGCCACCGCCACCCCGGACTCGGTCCACCTCACGGTCACCCGCAGGCTGGCCGGCGGCGGCACCGTCCTCCTCCACGACACCGACTGCACCGCCGCTCCTGGTTCCTGGCGCGCCACCCTCGGCGCCCCCGCCTCGTCGACACCTGCCGCGCCCGGGGGCTGCGCCTGGGCCCGCTGCGCGAGCACCGCGCCGCAGCCGTCCCCGTGGCGTGACCGCTCCGGCCGGCCGAAGTCACGGACACGGTCCGGCTCCCGGTGCTACCGTCCGGATTCATGATCACTCACAGGGAGGACGGCTACCGGGTCGACACCGACCCGGACCGCCTCGACAGGGACCTGGTCCACCACTGGCTGTCGACCGACGCGTTCTGGGCCCTCGGCCGCTCCCGCGAGACGGTGGAGCAGTCCATCCGGGCCTCGGTCAACTTCGGTGTCTACGCGGCCGACGGGTCGCAGGTCGGCTACGCCCGGGTGGTCACCGACCTGGCCACCTTCGCCTGGCTCTGCGACGTCTACATCGACCGCGACCACCGGGGCCTGGGCCTCGGCACCCGGCTGGCGGCCGCCGTCCGCGACCACCTCGCACCCTACGCGCTCAAGCGGGTCATGCTGTCGACAGTCGACGCCCACGACGTCTACGCCAGGGTCGGCTTCGTCCCGTTCCCCGACCCGGAGAAGCTGATGATCATGAGCTTCGCACCCTGAGGTCCGCCCTGTGTCGGGCCCGCGGACTGGCGGGCCGCCGCCCCGCGCCGGGTAACCGACCGACGGGTTCGCACGGGCGGCCAGGGCGTGCGGCGGGGTGCCCACGGACCGGCGCCTCAGGCGGAGGGCTCGTCCAGCACGGCGGCGAGCCGGCCCAGCACCTTCGGCCAGCCCGCACCCATGCCGTGGAAGGCGGTCCTGCCCAGCGGGGAGTCGCGGTCGAATCCGGCGTGCTCCAGGAAGAGGCGGGTGCCGGTGCCCTCGGGTTCGAGGCGCCAGGTGATCGTGGTGTCGAGGGTGGACGACGCGAAGGCGTACCTGAGCAACCGCTCGGGCTCGACCGCCAGTACCTCGCAGGGCTGCTCTCCCCACGGCCCCATGTCCAGGCTGAAGCCGTGGCCGACGACCGGCCGTACGTCCCCAGCAGCCCACCAACGGGCGTGCAGCTCGGGGGTGGTGAGGGCCTTCCACACCACGGCGGGCGGCTGGGAGAGGAACGCAGGCCGACGGCCCGGACCGCGCTCAGCGGTATTCGCGCAACCGGGGCCCGACGGCGAGCACGGTCAGTGCCAGGGCGGCGGCCAGCAGCACCCCGCCGCCGACGGCGATGCCGGCGCCGAGGTCGCGGTCGGTGGCGGCCACGGCGCCCTCGAAGGACTTCTGGTTGATCGCGATGACCCCGTCCAGCGAGCCAGAGAGCAGGCCGAAGTCGGCGTTGGACTGACCGGGCGCGGTGCCGGTGTCATAGGTGACCGCTTCCTTCAGCCGCCCCTGGGCGGACAGTTGGCGGATCTCCTGGTCGTCCCGCTGGTACTGGCGGTAGTCGGTCAGCACCTTCTCCGCCGCCTCCCCCTCGCCGGGGAAGGTGATGTTGCGCAGCTCGACGCCGAGGAAGCCGTCGAAGGACACGGCGCCGTGCAGGTCGGCCCGGTGGGAGTCGACCGCCTGGGCCAGCCGGAGGTCGTACTCGGCGAGGGTTGAGCCGCCGACGCGGGCCATGGACTGGCTCTTGTCGCGGTAGCTCTGCTCGTACGCGGCGGCGCGGGTCGGGTCGGTGAGGTAGCGGCTCTCGTCGGCGTTCATGTCGTAGGCGACGGCGCGGGCGCGGCTGAGCGCGATCACCGAGTCGTACGCGTCGCCCTTGGCGACCACCAGGTTCCGGTCGGCGGTGCCCGCGAGCGTGTAGCCGGCGGCGACGGCCGCGACGGTGAGCAGGGTGACGACGGCCAGGGCCGGATTGAGGGTCCGGCGGAACCGGACGGCGAGCGTGCGCTGCAGCAGGACCAGGGCGGCGACGGCCACCAGTCCGGCCGCGAGCAGCCACCGGCGTCCGGCCGCGAGGTCGGCGCGCCGGCTGGTGTAGACGCGGTCGACGGTGGTGGCGTTGTCCGAGCTCACCCGGTCCGCGGCGGGCAGGAGTTGCTGCCGCAGCAGGTCGGTGGCCTGGCGGTAGGCGGCGAGCGCGTCGGGCGAGGGGCGGCCGGCCGGGGCGTGGGCCTGCTCCTCCAGCAGCTGGGCTCGGGCGACCAGGCTCTCGTACTGGCCGAGGTCGTCGATGACGGTGTGGACGGCCTGCTCGCCGGCGGGGTCCCCGGCGGCGGCCTCGGTGGCGCGCTGGAGGTCCGAGTCGGCCTGGACGCGCCGCTGCTCGTAGGTCTGCTGGGTCTCGGTGCGCAGCTTGGCGTAGTCGGGGTCGGCGCCGGCCAGCAGCAGGTTGGCGGCCTGGGCGTCCATGTCGGCGAGCGCGAAGTAGAGGTCGGCGGCGCGGACGGCCTGCGGGGCCTTGTCGTGGCCGATGGTGTCGGTGCCGGTACGAGCTCCGTCGAGGACGGTGGCGGTGCTGGCGCCCGCGGCGATCAGGGTGGCGAGGCAGAGTGCGGTGAGCGCCCGGACCAGCCGTGGGGTGGTCCAGGAACTCGGCTTCCGAGCAGCGGACTTGAGCGCTTCGATCAGCCCGGTCTGGCCTCGCGGGACCGACCGCGGCGGTGAGGTTTGCACGGCCGGTCCCGGAGGTGCTCCGTCCCCTTCGGCTGAGGTGCGTGGGACGCGCGGTGCGGGTATCGGACCGGCTTGACCGTCGTCCGCCGCCCCCGGCGGACTGGTCTTCCCGGCCGGCTTGACCGGTCTGCCCGATACACCCGCTGCCATCGCCGCGCGTCCCTCCCCCATCACCTGGCCGCCGACAATCGAACGGTGAAGCTCATCACCGGCGGTGGTCGCGGCCTGTCTCTCCCCCGAGGAACAGCCGCGTCCGTACCGCTGACGCTACGGCGTGCGGAGCCCATACTCGCGCTCCCTGACGCGCCCTTGGCGCCTACGGGACCGATCTTGACACCTTGTTAACGGGCGGCCGGCCCGGGACGCGGAGCGCCGTGCGACGGCCGTGCGCCCTGGCCCCGCGTGCCTTGGGCCGGCGACCCGTCAGGGCTCGAAGCGGTAGCCGATGCCCGGTTCGGTGATCAGGTGACGGGGGCGGGTGGGGTTGGGTTCCAGCTTGCGGCGCAGGCCGGCGAGGTAGACGCGCAGGTAGTTGCCGTGGTCCTCGGCCTGCGGGCCCCAGACCTCGCGCAGGATCTGGCGGCCGGGCACCAGCCGGCCCGGGGCGGCGAGCAGCAGGGCAAGGATCTTCCATTCGGTCGGGGTGAGCCGGACCGGTCCGTCCGGGCCGGTCACGGTGCCCGCGGGTATGTCGACGACGTGCCTGCCGACGGTGATCGTGCTCGGGGCGTCCTCGCTGCCGGGCCGGCGCAGCACCGCGCGCAGCCGGGCGAACAGTTCGTCCATGACGAACGGTTTCGTCAGGTAGTCGTCGGCGCCCGCGTCGAGGGCACCCACCTTGTCGGTGGTGGTGCTCCGTCCGGACAGCACGATGATCGGCACCGCGCTCCAGGCGCGCAGGCCGCGGATGATGTCCATGCCGTCCAGGTCGGGCAGGCCGAGGTCGAGCAGGACCGCGTCGGGGGCCAGGCGTCCGGCGGATTCCAGCGCCTGGGCGCCGGTCGCGGCGGTGAGCACGGTGTAGTCGCGGGCGTGCAGGTTGATCCGCAGTGCGCGTAGCAGCTGGGGTTCGTCGTCCACGACCAGGATGTGGTTCAAGGCTGGGGTTCTCCCGTTCCGGCGGCGGGCAGGGTGAGCAGCATGGTGGTACCGCCACCGGGGGTGTCCTCGACCTCCAGGGTTCCGCCCATGGCCTCGGCGAGTCCGCGGGAGAGCGCGAGGCCCAGGCCCACGCCGGTGGTGTTGTCGGTGTCGCCGAGGCGCTGGAAGGGCAGGAAGACCCGGTCGCGGTCCTCGGGCGCGATGCCCGGGCCGCGGTCGACGACCCGGATCTCCACCCGGTCCTGGTGGGCGGAGGCGGCGACCAGGACGGGCGCGCCGGGGGCGTTGTGGCGCAGCGCGTTGGTGATCACGTTGGCCAGGACCCGCTCCAGCAGCGGCGGATCGGCCAGGACGGGCGGCGTGGTGTCCAGATCGAGCGGCTGGACGGGGGCGTCCGGGTCGGAGAGGGAGTCCAGTGCTCGGGGCAGGACCTCCTCCAGGTGGGTGGGCGCCAGGTGGAGGGTGAGCGCGCCGGCCTGGAGCCGGCTCATGTCGAGCAGGTTGTCCACCAGGCGGGTGAGCTTGACCAGGGATGCGTCCGCCATGCTGAGGAGTTCGGCCTCGTCCTCCGGGGAGAACTCGACGTCGGGGCTGCGCAGCGAGCCGATCGAGGCGAGTGCGGCGGCGAGCGGGGTACGGAGGTCGTGGCTCACCGCGGCGAGCAGGGCGGTGCGCATCCGGTCGGCGGCCTTGATCGGTTCGACCTCGGCTGCGACGGTGGCCAGCCGGTCGCGTTCCAAGGCGGCGGCGACATGGGCGGCGAAGGCGGTGAGCACCCGCTGGTCGGCGGCCGGGAGCCGGCGGCCGGTCAGTATCATCACGGCGTCCTTGCCGACCGCGATCTCGGTGATCGCGGAACTCTCGGCCGGGCCCGTCTCCGTCTCGGCGTCGCTTCGGGCCAGCACCGCGCCGCCGGCCCGGTCGAGCAGCGCCACCGAGTCCATCCCGAAGGCCGTCCTGGACTTCTCCAGCAGCGCGGGCACCGCGTCGGCGCCGCGCAGCACGCTGCCGGCCAGGGTGGACAGGGTCTCCGCCTCTGCGGTGGCGCGGGCCGCCCGTGAGGTGAGTCTGGAGGCGTGGTCGACCACGGTGGAGACGGTGAGTGCGACGGCCGCGAAGACCAGCAGCGCGATGACGTTGTTGGTCTCGCCGATGGTGATGCTGTGGACGGGCGGGATGAAGAAGTAGTTGAGCAGCAGCGAGGCGACCAGCGAGGCGACCAGGGCGGAGACCGCGCCGCCGAGCAACGCGACCGCCACGACGCCGAGTTGGAAGATGAGCGCGGTGGTGGTGAGGTTCACCTGGCTGTGGAACTGGGAGAGCACGGCGGTCAGCAGGCTGGGCACCGCCAGGCCCGAGGCGAAGCCGGCGACGGTGCGCCGCCTGGAGTGGCGCCGGCCGAGCGAGGGCAACCGGCCGCGTCCGGTGAACTCGTGGGTGACCATGTGGACGTCGATGTCCTCGGAGGCGTCCACGGTGGTCTCGCCGATCCCGGGGCCGGTGAGGAAGCGGTTGATCCGGCCGCGGCGGCTGGTGCCGAGGACCAGCTGGGTGGCGTCCCGGCCACGGGCGAAGGCGAGCAGCGCGGTGGGGATGTCGTCGCCGACCACCACGTGGTAGCTGCCGCCGAGGGTCTCCACCAGCTGTCTCTGCTGGGCGAGTTCCCCGGATGAGGCACCGGCCAGGCCGTCGCTCCTGGTGACGTGCACGGCGAGCAGCTCGCCGCCGGCGGTGCGGTCGGCGATCCGGGCGGCGCGGCGGATCAGGGTCTCGCCCTCGGGTCCGCCGGTGAGGGCGACCACGACGCGTTCCCGGGTCTCCCAGACCCGGTCGATGTTGTGGCTGGCCCGGTAGTCGCGCAGGCCCTCGTCCACCCGTCCGGCGACCCAGAGCAGGGCGAGCTCGCGCAGCGCGGTCAGGTTGCCGACCCGGAAGTAGTTGGAGAGCGCGGCGTCCACCTTCTCCGCCCTGTAGACGTTGCCGTGCGCCATCCGGCGGCGCAGCGCCTGCGGGGCCATGTCGACCAGTTCGATCTGGTCGGCGCGGCGGACCACCTCGTCGGGGACGGTCTCCCGCTGCGGGATGCCGGTGATCTTCTGGACCACGTCGTTGAGCGATTCCAGGTGCTGGATGTTGACGGTGGTGATGACGTCGATGCCGGCGTTCAGCAGGTCGTCGATGTCCTGCCAGCGTTTGGCGTTGCGCCCGCCGGGGATGTTGGTGTGGGCGAGCTCGTCCACCAGGACCAGGGACGGCCGGCGCGCGAGTACCGCTTCCAGGTCCATCTCCTGGAACTCGGTCTCCCGGTAGGTGCGGCTCAGTCGCGGGATGAGCTCCAGCCCGTCCAGCATGTTCTCGGTGTGCCGGCGCCCGTGGCACTCGATGTACCCGACCGCCACGTCCGCCCCGCGGTCCCGCCGTCTGCGCGCCTCGTCCAGCATCCGGTACGTCTTGCCGACACCGGGTGCCGAGCCGAGGTACACCCTCAACTGCCCACGGCGGACAGGAGTGCCGGGGTTGAGGTCACGGGACATGGGCACTGCTCTTTCCATGCGGAGGGTGTGCCCGCCTCCGGAGGGGGCCGGGCACACAAGCGGATAGCACACGAGCGGGTACACGGGCGACCGACCCGGGTGCGGGGCGTGGCCCCCGTACCCGGGTCGGTCGGTTCACCGAGTTGTGGGTGACATTGTCACTTCTCTTCGCCGAGTGCCTTGTTGAGCAGGACGACGTTGACGCCGCTCTGGCCGAGGAACCCGAGGGGACGGCCGTCGGTGTACTCGTCGATCAGGTGGTT